>JAPUES010000163.1 GCA_027492445.1 Sporomusaceae bacterium
CCTACCATATCTGATAATATTCGCCTTGATGAAGAAGAAATTACGAAAAAAATTAATAACCTCTTGAAAATGCCAGGGTGGGTACTAGATCAGCCCCAGGTGATACGTCTATTAGACAGGGATATTGAGGGCTATTCAGAATTCTTAAAGATTGCTCTTAAAAAGGATGAAACTTTTTATAGCACTTCCTTGCCTTATATTAAAACATCAGAAGAATTTTCCATGCTCCTTACGCATGTGGAGAACAAGCTAGTGGAAACAGCTTGCCGGATTATGGGAGGGGATATTGAAATTAGCCCTTATGTTATGGATAAGGTAACCCCTTGTGGGTACTGCCAGTTTACAGCCGTGTGTCAATTTGATAATTTGCTGCCGGAAAATGAATATCGTAAGCTAGTAAAACCTGAGGATGATGCTATTATTCGAAATATTGCCGAAAAGCAAGAGGAGGATGGCCATGAGTTGGTCTAAGCAGCAGCTAGCAGCCATTGAAACGCGAGGGAAAAATCTCTTGGTAGCCGCCGCTGCTGGCTCAGGAAAAACATCAGTCTTAGTGGAACGGATTATCAATCGTATTTTAGAAGTACAGGAAGAACCTATCGATATTGATAAAATGCTCGTAGTAACCTTTACCAATGCGGCGGCTGCTGAAATGCGGGCGCGTATTGGCAGCGCCCTTAGTGCTGCTCTGCAAGAAAATCCTCATTCGCAACATATTGCTAGACAATTAGCCTTATTAAATTCCTCGGCAATCTCGACAATCCATGCCTTTTGTCAAAATATTGTGCGGCAAAACTTCCACCTGTTAGAATTAGACCCTCAATTTCGTGTTGCTGGGCAGGCGGAAATTGCCCTGATGAAAACAGAAGTACTGGAAAAACTCTTTGAGGCTAAGTACACTCAAGGTCAGGTAGACTTTTTAACAATCGTAGAACATTATGGTGACGAGCAAAGTGACGAATCTTTATATAGCTTGATTTTAGGATTGCATAACTTTTCCCAGAGTCACCCATGGCCTGAAGAATGGCTAGGCAATTTGAAGAAGCAATTTATGCTGGCTGAGGATGTTGCCATTGAAGAGTTACCTTGGTCGAAGCTAATTCGCAGTAAAATTACGCTAGAGTTAGAACAGGCAATACAATTAACAGATGCTCTCTGTAAAGAGGCTGGGAGACCAGAAAATATTCCAGCCTATGTCCAAACCTTTACAGCCGATCAAGTTCTGCTAAAGGAGCTACTAGTCGTAGGGCAAGAATCATGGGAAAGATTAGCTGCAGCCCTCACTAGTTGCAAATTCGAAAAAATTGCAGCAACGCCTAAAGGGACACCAGATTCTGTAAAAAAATATTTTCAGCAGGCGAGACAGAAAATCAAAGATAAAGTGAATGACTGGAAAGTAAACTACTTTGATCGTCCTGTGGAGGAACTGCTGGCTGATATGGGGCTGGTTGGTCCATTAGTAGAAACCTTGGGGAATTTAGTCATTGAATTTGATCAGGAATTTGCCAAGGCTAAAAGAGATAAAGGACTTTTGGATTTTAATGATTTAGAGCACTTTTGCCTAAAAATATTACTAGATAGTGAAGCAAGGCCAGGAGAAATCAAACCGTCTTCTGTCGCCATTAGCTTACAAGAACGATTTGCTGAGGTCATGGTTGACGAGTACCAAGATACTAATGGGGTACAGGAAACTATTTTGCGTTTGGTAGCAAGCACTGAAAAGTCTAACTTGTTCTTAGTGGGTGATGTGAAACAAAGTATTTACCGTTTTCGCTTAGCGGAGCCAGAACTATTTATGGAAAAATATCGTCAATATCCTTGTAAGGGTCATGGATATGCTCGAATTGATTTATCGCAAAATTTTCGCAGTCGTCCCGGCGTACTCCATGCAGTAAATTTTCTCTTTGTCCAACTAATGACGCCTGGTATAGGAGAGCTAGAATATGGGGAAGCGGAAAAGCTAAATCCTGGTCCTGATTACCCCAAGCAAGCCGGAAATGTACTAGACGGACCAGTAGAACTTTGTATTATTGATAGAGAAGAGGACGCTGAAGGTGGAATTGAGGAGGATGCAAGGGAACAACTTGCTAACGAAATAGTTCCACAAAATGAGCTTAGTGGTTTTGAACTCGAGGCCAAGTATATTGCCAAACGAATTAGTGAACTCATGACAGGACAATATCAAGTGTATGATAAAAACTTAAAAGCTTATCGTTTACTAGCGTGGCGCGACATTGTTATCTTACTGCGCTCGGTAAAAGGAAAAGCCAATATTATGTTAGACGTATTAAGGCAAGCAGGGATACCAGCCTATGGGGAACTAGATGCAGGATACTTTAGGGAAATGGAAGTGCAAATCATGCTATCCTTACTGAGTGTAATTGATAATCCCCGCCAAGATATTGCCTTAGCGGCAGTGCTGCGCTCTCCTTTGCTAGGTTTTAGTACGGAAGAATTAGTAGAGCTTCGTTTGTGTCACCTTGGTGATGACCTGTGGAGTGCCTTAAGTGAATATGCTATTCAAGATGGAAATAACGAGAACCTAAGAGACAAGACAAGGCACTGTATTGCACAAGTAAAAGAGTGGCGGAATCTATCCCGCCGCAAAGGCGTACCTGAACTAATTTGGCAAATTTTTCGTGATACAGGCTATTATGATTATGTAGGGGGTATGCCTGGGGGCATGCTAAGGCAAGCTAATCTGCGAGCCCTCCAAGACCGGGCCCGCCAATATGAAGGCACCAACTTTCGAGGTTTATTTCGTTTTTTACGCTTTTTAGAACGGATGCAAGGCAGTGGATCTGACCTTGCAGTCGCAAGGGCCCTTGGTGAAAGTGAAGACGTGGTGCGAATTATGAGTATTCATAAGAGCAAAGGCTTAGAATTTCCGATAGTTTTTGTTGCAGACTTAGGGAAAAACATTAATTTACAGGATAGTAAAGCCCTAGTATTGTGTCATAAAACCTTAGGTGTGGGGCCTTATGTAACAAACCCTAAGCAGCGGTTTCGTTACCCTACCTTAGCTCGTCATGGCATTAGCCATAAACTCATTATGGAAACCAAGGCCGAAGAACTAAGGGTGCTATATGTGGCACTAACAAGGGCGCGGGAAAAACTAATTCTCGTAGGTTCCATAAGTAAACTTGCTAAAAAAATTGCCCAGTGGTGCCAAACGGCGGAGCATACCAAACTTACCTTGCCAGAGGCCTTGGTGGCAGGTGGGAAGAATTATCTAGATTGGTTATGCCCGGCAGTGCTTCGTCATGAGGGCGGGGCTGTACTGCGCCAGTATGGAGAAGAGGGATTGGAACCTTCCCCTCTCTTTACTGAGGATTTATCAAAGTGGCAGGTGGACATTTATCGTCCAAGCCAGCTCATAGACGTCGCCAGTGATGCGAAAGAGTTGGCTCCATTACTGGAAACTATCAGAGAACTAGAACCCATTGCGGATGGGGAAGACTTTGAATGGGTGGATAAAACCCTAGGCTGGCAATATAAATATGCTCATATTCTAGGTAAACCAGCCAAGCTGTCAGTAACCGAGATTAAAGGCAGGCTAAGTGCAATGGCTGATGAGTCTTCCCACCAAGTTTTCAAAAAGAAATCCATTGCTCTTCGTCCGCGTTTTATTCAACAGTCACAAGGGTTAACTGGTGCAGAACGCGGGACATTAATGCATAGCATTATGCAGCACATGGACTTTGAGGGGAATTTAGATTTTGCGGGTATTACAGGGCAACTAGCCCGTATGGTCGCCCAAGAAATGATAATACCTGAGCAGGTGGAACTAGTTGACATTCCTGGCATTGTGGCGTTTTTTCAAAGCAGTCTTGGTCAACGGCTTTGCCACTCCTCCAAGGTTCGGCGGGAGCTTCCTTTTAGCTTGATGTTACCTGGGGAACGTTTTGATGCTGACATGGTAGGTGCGGGAGAAGGCGTATTTATTCAAGGGGTTATTGATGCCTTGTTTGATGAAGAGGATGGCCTAGTACTACTGGATTATAAAACGGATTGGGTAGACGACGGCACTGAACTTATTGAACGCTATAAAGTGCAGCTTGATCTTTATGCAGAAGCAGTGGAAAGAATCTTTAAAAGGTCTGTAAAAGAAAAATATCTATATGTATTTAGCACAAAAGAAGCTATCAGATTGTAATCTGATAGCTTCTTTTAATGCTTAGTATAAGAGAGTGTTATTTTGTAGTATTATGTCGGCTATAAGTGAAATACACTACCATGCCGATTAGGTACCAAATCCCAAAGAAGATAAAAGTATCCTTAGGTAAGTTTGCAATCAGATAGCCGCAAAAGAGTACAGCAAGAGGTGCTACAACAGAAACGGCTGGGCAACGAAAAGGGCGAGGAAGATTAGGCTGGGTCTTACGAAGTACAAAAACACCAATGGAAACAATGCAAAAGGCAAATAAGGTGCCTAGATTGCATAACTCAGCAATAATATTAATGGGTAACAAACCACTAAGAATCGACACTGCAATACCAGTAATAATTGTGATTTTATGAGGTGTTCCATACTTAGGATGGATTTTCACCATGCTTTGGGGTATCATGCCATCGCGGCTCATTGCCAAAAATACTCGAGTTTGTCCAAAAATCATGACGAGTAAAACAGTGGTAATCCCGCAAATAGCACCAACAGCGACTACAGCACTGCCAAAGTTCATGCCGATAGCACGCAGAGCAAAAGCCACAGGCTCGCTATTATTTAAGGAAGCATAAGGAACGACGCCTGTAAGAACGGCTGCTACCGCAATGTATAGGACGGTGCAAATTGCCAAGGAACCAACAATTCCAATGGGAATATCCCGATTGGGATTTTTGCATTCTTCGGCAGCCGTGGAGACAGCATCAAAACCAATATAAGCAAAAAATACGATAGCAGCACCCGTTGCAACACCACTAAAACCATAGGGCAGGAAGGGTTGCCAGTTTAAGGGGTTGACATGAGGTGTTGCTAGGAATAAGAACAAAGCAACGCAGGCTAGTTTAATAAAAACTAAAATTTTATTTAACTTTGCACTTTCTCTTGACCCTAACACTAATAAATAGGTTAAAAAAGACACAATTATAATAGCAGGGACATTGAGGATGCCGCCATCAGCAGGAACTGCGGTCCATGCCTTAGGCAAAATAATGCCTGCCGTTTTAAACAAGCCCACGGCATAACCAGACCAACCTGCCGCTACGGCGGCTGCGCCGACCGTGTATTCGCAAATTAGTGCCCAACCTACAATAAAAGCAATAATTTCTCCTAGTGCCGCATAAGCAAAAGTATAAGCACTACCAGCTACTGGTATCATTGCCGCAAGTTCTGCGTAAGCTAATGCTGCAAAACCACAGGCGAGACCAGATAAAACGAAGGATAACATGATGCCTGGGCCAGCATATTTTGCCGCTGCTACTCCAGTAAGAACAAAAATACCAGTACCAATAATACAACCAATTCCAAGCAAAATTAAATCGACAGAACCAAGAGTCTTTTTAAGAGAATTTGTTTGCGTGCCTTTAATCATTTCTGCAATACTTTTCGTCCGAAAGAGATTCATCAATGCCCTCCTATGATTGTTTCTTACAATAATTCGGAAATGTACCTTGTCAAGAAACATTATTCGAATTCATTAAACAATTTTTTGGCAACCTTGTCAAGTTTAAGAATAAGGAATTTCATATTTGTAAAGCAGTGGAACCCAGTAATGCTCTAGGTGTAGAAGGAAGTTATTGTAAAAAAAAGGGAATAAAGGCAATCTAAAACTATAAATCTGTGAAATGAAAAAACAAGAATATGTACATTTGAGGAGGACGGTTGTGTTTGGAATTCCTGTGAAAATCTTATTTTATCTTTGTAATAGCAAAGGGCGTATTATTTGTGTATTATCTCAACATGCAGTATAATAACGCTAATAGGTTGTGTGCGGATTTTCTCATTTACGAACAAGCAGACGGAATTAACCATGTATTAGCAATTGGTTGGTCTACGGGACATGAATTTGGTGAAATGGGCTATAAGTATACAAACTCAAATAATGGAGGTGTTCTTTTTTGGAAAAACAAAATAAACTTGCAATTATCCCACTGGGTGGGTTGGGTGAAATTGGTAAAAACATGACAGTCATTCGCTACGGAGATGACATTGTCGTTATTGATTCAGGGTTAGCATTCCCCGAAGATGATATGTTAGGCATTGATTTAGTAATTCCTGATATTTCTTATTTGGTTGAAAACCAAGACAAGATAAGAGCGGTTGTCTTAACTCATGGACATGAAGATCATATTGGGTCCTTATCTTATTTGTTAAAACAAATTGATGTACCGGTCTATGGTACACGACTTACTTTGGGCCTGGTAGAGTGTCGCCTAAAGGAAAATAGTGTAGCCAATTATAAACTAGTTCCTGTACAAGCTGGTGATCAAGTTACCTTTGGTAGTATCGAGGTCGGTTTTATTCGGGTAAGTCATTCCATACCGGATGTGGTAGGAATGTATTTTAGGACCCCAGTAGGGACGATTGTTCATACGGGAGACTTTAAAATTGACTATACCCCAGCAGATGGAAAAATAATGGACATTCATAAATTTGCTGAACTAGGGGATGAAGGTGTATTAGTATTAATGTCGGATAGTACCAATGCAGAACGTCCTGGATTTACAAAATCGGAACGTACCGTTGGTTTAGCCTTAGATGAAGCTTTTCGCGGTGCCAAAGACCGCATCATTCTAGCAACCTTTGCATCTAATGTATTACGTGTACAGCAAGCCATTAACTCTGCCTGTAAATATGGACGTAAAATTGCCATTATCGGTCGTAGCATGATTAATGTGGTAAGTATTGCCACTGAGCTAGGCTATTTAAATGTACCGGAAGGTATGTTGATTGACATTGATGATGTAAAAAGATACCCAGGCAATCAGATTTTGATTTTGACTACTGGTAGCCAAGGGGAACCTATGTCGGCGTTAACACGCATGGCGATGAATGATCATCGTAAAGTAGAAATTTATCCAGGAGATACGGTTATTATCTCTGCTACACCCATACCAGGAAATGAGAAATCCGTATCAAAAACCATTGATGCTCTCTTGCGCTTAGGTGCAAATGTTATTCATGAAGGTTCGGCAGGGATTCATGTTTCTGGACATGCTAGCCAAGAAGAACTAAAACTGATGCTAACCTTAGTGCGACCTAAGTTTTTGATTCCAGTACATGGTGAACATCGAATGCTCCTTACCCATGGCAAAATTGCAGAAGAGTTAGGAATACCTAGCGAAAACATTTTTATTGGTTCCAATGGACAGGTATTTGAATTTACCCAAGAAGCAACTGGCGTAACAGGAAAAGTATCAGGTAAAGTGACCGCTGGTAAAGTATTTGTTGATGGTTCAGGTGTAGGTGATGTAGGTAATATTGTAATACGAGATCGTAGTAAATTATCCCAAGATGGAGTTATTATTGTTGTCATCACCTTAGATAAAATGAAGGGGTGCGTTGTAGCTGGTCCTGACATTGTTTCTCGTGGTTTTGTTTATGTTCGTGAGTCAGGGCAATTGATGGTAGAGGCCAAACAAAAGGTTCGCCAAGCCCTTGCCAACTGCGAAACTGCTAAAATTACAGAATGGGCTGCGATTAAAGGCAACGTCCGTGATGCATTAAGTAAATTTGTATATGAAAAAACCCACCGTAGCCCTATGATATTACCAATTATTATGGAAGTGTAATGTTAAGCTTTAAATTAATAGCGTTAAAAAGTCTGCCGCAAGGCAGGCTTTTTCTTTTTTAAGGTATTAAATTGCTTCATTATGCAAAATATATAAAAAGATAAAAGCGATGATTCATCATTGTAGGATGACATTTTGCATTAGTCATAAAGAGATGGAGGCAAAGAACAGTGAAGGCATCAATTTTTATAACGTGCATTTGTGATGGAATTTATCCTCGTGTAGGAGAAGCTATGGTTAGAGTATTAGAACAACAAGGAGTGGAACTCGACTTCCCAATTGGACAAACCTGTTGCGGTCAGCCAGCCCTGACTAGTGGCTATTGGGATGATGCTAGGGAAATTGCTAAAACCTTATTAGACACCTTTAAAGACAGCCCTTGTGTCGTAACTCCTGCTGGTTCTTGTTTAGCGGCGATTAAAGAATTTTATCCAGTATTATTTGAAAAGGATAAGTACTATTACAATTTATCAAAAGAACTAATTGGCAAAATTCATGAATTCAGTGAGTTTTTAGTAGAAGTATTGCAAGTGACAAAGGCACGAGAACGGTTTCCTTACCCCTTTCCCTATCGCTTTCCACATCGCGTTACCTATCATTCTAGCTGCCATCCTCGAAGGTTTTTAGGAATTGATCAGCACATGTATACATTACTAAAAAATGTAAAGGACTTGGATTTTGTCCCTCTTGCCCATGAAGAGCAATGTTGTGGCTTTGGGGGCACCTTTTCTGTAAAAATGCCGGAAATTTCAGAAGCTATGGTAGATGCTAAGGTTGCCGATATTTTAAATACAGGGGCTGAGGTTGTGGTAGGTACGGATTTGAGCTGTTTAATGAATATTGATGGTAGACTGCGTAAACAAGGCTCCAAGGTACGCGTCATGCATATTGCTGAATTATTAGACGAGGGGATGAGAATGTGAGTCATAATCCGACCTTGCATTTACGGGACCGGGCTAAAATAGCTGTCAAAGATGAACAAATGAGAAAAGCCGTAGAAAAAGCCGTTGACCGCTTAAGCGGCAATCGACTAAAGGCTGAAATCGAAATGCCAAGTTGGGATGAATGGCGAGAACAAGGAAAACGAATCCGAAAACATACCGTCAATCACCTAGATTATTATCTAGGACAACTAGCAGACAGTGTACGCAGTAAAGGGGGGCATATTTACTTTGCCCAAACAGCAGCTGAGGCCCGGGAATTTATCATCCGCATTTGCAAAGAAAAAAAAGCGAAATTAATTGCAAAATCCAAATCCATGGTTACAGAAGAAATACATCTTAATCCTGCCTTAGAAAAAGAAAATATGAGCGTTATCGAAACGGATTTGGCAGAATATATTTTGCAATTAGCTGGAGAAACCCCTTCTCATATTATTGTGCCAGCCATTCACAAAAATCGCTACCAAATTGCAGAGTTATTTTCAGCAGTAGCTGGCAAAAAAGTAGAAGCAGATACTCCTTCCTTAACAGCCTTTGCTCGCAAAACCTTGCGGGAAAAGTTTATGGCTGCGGATATAGGAATTACGGGCTGTAATTTTGCCATTGCTGATACGGGTGCTATTTCCCTAGTAACCAATGAAGGAAATGCTCGTATTGTAACCTCTTTGCCGAAAGTACTCATTTCCGTAATGGGCATGGAACGGGTATTACCAACCTTTGAAGATTTGGAAGCTGTTTTATCCTTACTTCCTCGGCATGCCACTGGCCAAAAACTAACTAGTTATATATCGGTAGTGAATGCACCACGAGCTAAGGATGAGGGGGATGGGGCCGAAGAATTTCATCTCGTGATTGTTGACAATGGCCGATCGAAGCTTTTAGCCGACGAAGAATATCGCCAAGCGTTACATTGTATTCGCTGCGGCGCATGCTTTAATGTTTGCCCTGTCTATCGACAAATTGGTGGACATGCCTATGGTTCTGTATACAGTGGTCCGATTGGAGCGGTAATAACTCCATTTTTACAAGATGACTTTGATTTTTGGGGAGAACTAGCTTATGCCACTACATTGTGCGGAGCTTGCAGTGCTGCTTGTGCGGTTAAAATCCCCCTTCACGATTTGCTGATTAATATCCGGCGTACTAGGGTAGAACTTGGTTTTACCCATCCTTTGGAGAAAATTGGCTTTCGGATGTGGCGGCGAATTTTCAAAATTCCTGGTAGGTATAAATTTGCCATGAAGTTTGGTTCCATTGCCCAGCGGCCTTTTATGAATGATGGATACATTCAATCCGGACCACCACCCTTGGCCAATTGGACGAAATCTCGCTATTTTCCAGCAGCAGCGAATAAAACCTTTAGGGAAATTTGGCAAGAAAGATAAGTAGAAAAGAGTTGATGGGGGATTGAAATGAAAAATAAAGAAAGGGCCTTTTTAAATCAGGTAGCAAAAGTATTAGGCAGAGAAAAACCTTTATTGAAACCTCCTAAGCGTGATGAAGTAGGGCCGCCTGTTTTTTGGAAGGAACAAAAATTTGAAACAGATGAGCCTTTAGAGCTTTTTAAAAGGAATTTAGAAAATCTAACTGGGCGTGTATATGTTGCTAGCGATCATGCTGATGCTCGACAACAAGTAAATGTTTGGTTAGAGGAATTGAAAGCCAGCAGGGTCATTATGTGGGATCATGAAGAATTGAAGAAGGTCGTAGAAATTGAGAATCAGGAGATTAAAGTAGATTATTGGACAGCAAATGGGCCAAAGCGAAAAATGATTGAGACTGCAGAGCAAGCAGATGTTGGTATTACTTGGGCAGACTATGGAATTGGCTATACAGGCACGTTGGCTTTGTTTTCTAGTCCTATTCAGGGGAGATCCGTGAGCCTTTTACCAACCGTTCATATTGCCATTCTGAAAAAAGAGAACTTAGTTCCCACCATGAGTACCGTTATTAGAGATATTATTGAGCGGCGAGGGAACAATAAAGTGCCTGCTGCTATTGATTTTATTACGGGACCTAGTCGCACTTCTGATATTGAAATGGATTTATCCATTGGAGTTCATGGCCCAGTTAAAGTATGGGTAATTGTACTGAAATAATTATAAATTAGAATGCGATACAGATGACCTATAAGCCGAAATTTGGCCTATAGGTCATTTTTCTTACGGAATCAAAAAGTATGACACTTTCTTGATTCCAAGCAAGGGCAACTAAGACTTGGCTGAGGCCAAGTTTGCGATGTGAATCGGGTTTAATAACGTTGCAGAAAGCATCTTAGCTTTATACTAGGTATTTCCA
>JAPUES010000164.1 GCA_027492445.1 Sporomusaceae bacterium
AAAATTATCATCAGGTCTTCGTATCAACAAAGCTGGTGACGATGCTGCTGGACTATCCATTTCTGAAAAAATGCGTGCTCAGATTCGTGGCTTGGATCAAGCAACTGCCAACTCCCAAGATGGTATTTCTTTAATCCAAACTGCTGAGGGTGGACTAAGCGAAACTCATAGCATTCTGCAACGTATGCGTGAACTAGCTGTTCAATCCGCTACTGATACAAATACTAATGATGACCGTGCTAAAATTCAAAGCGAAGTTGACCAACTAGCGAAGGAAATCACTCGTATTTCCAATACTACTGAGTTTAATACACAAAATTTGTTAGCAGGTGGATTGCAAGATACGTTCCATATTGGTGCGAATGCAGGACAAAATGTTGCAATGTCTATTAACGCTATGGATGCTCAATCTTTGGGCGTTGCTGGCTCACAAAAGAGTTTCAATACATTTGCTGCTAACGGTTCAGGGATAAGTAATGCAACAAATGCGTCAAGAGGTATATCTGCATCTAGTTATTATGTAGGTGTCACTACTTCTTCTGCAACTGTTGGCGCAGTTAATGTTGATTCTGTTACTCAGACAACAAATACGAGCGTATTAACTGTCAGTGCTGGTGCTTCTTATACTGGTACTTCTGATAAAGTTTATACGGTCAAAATTGATGGTCTAGTTGGGACAACTACTGGTAATACAGTAACTAGTATAAAATATTCTACAGATGGTGGAACAAGTTGGAGTTCTTACTCAGGTTCCTTATCGGCTGGAGCTACCATTGATGGAATGAACTTTACTCTAGGAGCATCTGCAGTTCAAGCGTATACTGTAGGTGACCAGTACTCTTTCACTGCAACAGCTGCTAAAGCGACTCTTACATTAAGAGATAATACTGGTACTAATATTGGTGCAACCCAAACTGTTCATAAGGGTGATGTTAAGGCAACTGTTGGTAATGGCGAAACTGGTAATACTGTTGACGTAGGATTCTCTTTCGCTGCTCTAGGGGCTGCAAGTGCAAGTTTCACTATTGCTGATACTAAATCTTCCGCAGCTGTAGTTAATGATGGTATAGTAAATACACAAGCGGTAGCTGCTGTAGGTATTAATGTAAGTGATCAAACTGCTGCTAATACTGCGATTACGACCATTGATAATGCGATTAAAACTGTATCTGTTGAACGCTCTAAATTGGGCGCATACCAAAATCGCTTAGAACATACTATTGCGAACCTTGGAACTTCTTCTGAAAACATGACTGCTGCTGAATCTCGTATTCGTGACGTAGACATGGCGAAAGAAATGATGAGTTTCCAAAAGAATCAAATTCTTTCTCAAGCTGCTACTTCCATGTTGGCGCAAGCTAATCAACAACCACAAAACGTTCTTAAATTACTTGGTTAATATTAGTTAAACCCTCTTATTAGTTGGTCATCTAGATAAGTCAGAGAATTTTCTCTGACTTATCTTTTATCTACATAGAGTTATTTTTGTTTTTTCAGTATTAACTGGGGGATATTATTATTATTATGAATACTAAAATACATTACCGAATTATTCCTTCCCAATCCCGTATTCCGACTGTTCAGGCTCAAAAAGATGGTGAGGCATTTTATCTCCATAGTACAGTTCAGCCTATGGGGGAAGCAACGGATTGGGTTAAACGATTGGAATTGACAGCTAATACTTGCTATGTTATTTTAGGTGCTGGACTAGGATATCATATTCAGGCACTGCTTGAAAATCTTCCTGAGAACTCAAAAGTTTGGGTTTTGCACACTCGTTCAGAAGCTGAACTACTAGACTATACAGGTAATAAGTCTTCACAAAGTTGGATGTTAGACAAGCGATTATCTTTTTTATATTTGATAAATATTCATAATATGGCCATTTATATTGCCAATAGTATGATTGAAAATAAAATTAAAAGAATTTGTCTGTGTAGACATTTTCCTACCATGCGACTTGCTACAAGCGAGTATCAGTACATTGAAAGTGAGTTGACGTTGGCGGTTAGAAAAATTATGGCTCTTAATTTTAATATTAATGTGTCAACGGAATATAAGTTTTTGTTGAATTATTGGCGGAATTTTTCGGAATTTATTTTTAATCCAGCTCTTCACTATTGGAATAATATGTTTGCTGATTTGCCAATTATCATTGTGGGAGCTGGTCCATCTTTAAATAAAAATATCTCAGAAGTAAAGCAATGTGTTGACAAGGCAATAATTATTGCTGCGGGTACAGCAGTGGGAGCATTGTATAAACATGGAATCATTCCTCATTTTATTATAGTTACGGATGCTAACCCAGAAATGTCTGAATCAATTAAAGCATTTATTTCTGTTGATACAGTATTGTTAGCGACTACTAGTGTGGATTCTGAAGTCGTTGCCAATTATATAGGACCAAAATGTTTTTTCGAAACTTGGAGTGGTTATACTGGTGAATTTACAAAATATCTTCCGAAAACGATTGCTATCAATCAAACTAGTAGTGTGTCCACTGCCGCAGTGGATTTTGCCCGTAAATGTGGTGCAGCTACCATTATCCTTGTAGGGCAGGATTTAGCTTTTGGTGAGAGCAATCAGGAACACGCTACTGGTGTCCAAGCGCCTAGTTATAAAGGGTGGGCTACGATTAAAGTTCCTGGTTATTATGGTGGGGAAGTCGATTCAGTTGAAGCCTTTAAGATAGTCGTTGATCACTTTAATCAATATGTACCGAATTGGTCGCATGTTGACTTTATTAATGCTACCGAAGGTGGTGCATTGATAAAGTCTATGCGTAATGTTCCATTGGAGACCGTCCGACGGAATATGCTGGTGAAAAAGATAGATAAGGATGCTCTCTTTGCGCTGTTTAGACAGGGGGATTGTGATCTACTGCAGTTTGAAAAAATAGCAGGTTATCTGCATAAAATGTCTAAATTACTTAGAAAATTAAATATAGAGGTACAAGAATTTTGTGATATGGAACAAGCTATCATAGTGAGTGAAAAAACTGAAAGAGCAGTGACGCCGCAAGATGTTGAACGCTTTGAAAATTTTTATAAGAGGATAAAACGTCGAAATGTATATTCTTATATTTCTAAAGCAGTAGATAGTTGGTTGACTTTATTGAAATTTCAAATTGATGATGGTATGCCTCTGGATCAACAGTATGAGTTTTATTGGAATATTACAGGTGATGTAAAGCGTATGCTTGGTGATTTGACAGAATCATTAACGAAAAATATGAGTGTAATTGACCGTCATAAGCGAGGTTTGAAATGAATTTACAAAACAATACAGAAATGGCGGTTTTGGCAGTCCTAATTATTGGGACGATTGATGAGTACTACGATTGCTCATTTAAAGTTAGCAATGAGAACTGCTTTGGTATTCTTCTTAAGTTAATTGAACAATTAGAGGCTTTAGTAAGGGTAATGAAGGATGCAAATCAAGAACATGAATTGCGGGATATTTTGCATGAAATTGCCAATGCTATGGTGAGTCAGGACTATGTGCTGATAAGGGATCTGCTACATTATGAATTGCGTAGCAAGTTGGATGTATTGCAAAAATAATGTTAACCAGCTGGAGGCTTTTTATGTTAGCAAAATCTAAAAAAATACTTATTACTGGTGCTGATGGGTTTATTGGTTCCCATCTGACAGAAACGTTTGTGCGTGAAGGTTATAAGGTACAGGCTTTTGTTATGTATAATTCTTTTAATTCTTGGGGATGGCTTGATGATTCTCCAAAAGAGATTAAAGAAAATCTAGAAGTTTTTGCTGGAGATATCCGTGACCCCTATGGCGTAAAAGAAGCGATGAAAGGTTGCGATATCGTACTGCATTTGGCCGCTCTTATTGCCATTCCTTATTCTTATCACTCACCAGATACTTATGTCGATACTAATATAAAAGGAACTCTTAATATTATACAAGCAGCCCGAGAACTGGGAGTGGAAAAAGTAGTTCACACCTCCACTAGTGAAGTGTATGGTACTGCTCAGTTTGTACCAATTACAGAAGAACATCCTTTGCAGGGACAATCTCCCTATTCAGCTAGCAAAATTGGTGCTGACCAGCTTGCTATGTCCTTCTACAATTCTTTTAGCACTCCTGTAGCGATTATTCGTCCTTTTAATACATACGGACCACGGCAGTCGGCTAGAGCTGTTATTCCTACCATCATTACACAAATCGCCAATGGTAAACGTACCATAAAATTAGGATCAATATCGCCAACTAGAGATTTTAATTATATACAAGATACAGTACGTGGTTTTATGGCTGTGGCTGATTCAAATCATTCTGTTGGTCAGGTGATTAACATTGGCAGTAATTATGAAATTACTATCGGTGATACAGTTAAGTTGATTGCTGAAGTCATGGGTGCTAAGATTGAAATAGAAACAGATGAAAATCGTTTGCGACCTGAAAAAAGTGAAGTAGAACGCTTGTGGGCGAATAATGCCAAGGCAAAAAAAATAGTAGGTTGGGAACCTCTTTATGGTGGACGGGAAGGGTTTAAAAGAGGGCTTCAGGAAACAGTAGAGTGGTTTATCAATCGTGAAAATCTAAAAAAATATAAGGCAGATGTGTATAACATATGATGAAAGAAAACGCTAAAAATATGTTGGATATTGAAGCTGTTGTCAAGGGGATTCGCTCTGTGTTGCCTGATAATCGCCAAACAGTCGGGCTACATGAACCCTGTTTTGGGGGCAATGAGTGGATTTATGTGAAGGAGTGTTTGGATACGGGGTGGGTTTCATCGGTTGGGAAATTTGTGGATCAGTTTGAGGAAAAACTGGCGCAGTTTACGGGGGTGCAAAAGGCAGTAGCTGTTGTCAATGGAACGGCTGCCCTACATATTTGTTTACAATTAGTCGGGGTAGAGCAGAATGATGAAGTTCTCCTTCCAGCGCTGACCTTTATTGCTACAGCCAATGCCATCACCTATTGTGGTGCGATTCCTCATTTTGTTGACAGTGAAGTGCGTACATTGGGAATAGATGTGACAAAATTGCGTGAATATCTTCTAAAAGTTGCAGAGTTAAGACATGAAGGTTGTTTTAACAAATCAACAGGTCGACGAATTAAGGCTGTTATTCCTATGCACACATTTGGGCACCCTGTTGATTTAGATGCGTTAGTAGATGTTTGTGAAGAGTTTAAAATTGAATTAATTGAAGATGCTGCCGAATCCCTAGGTTCTTATTATAAGGGCAAACATACGGGCAATTGGGGCAAGGTAGCTGCAGTCAGTTTTAATGGTAATAAATTACTAACAACTGGTGGCGGTGGTGCAATACTTACTAATGATGAACGTCTTGGCAAATTAGCCAAGCATTTGACAACTCAAGCAAAATTGCCACATAAGTGGGAATTTTGTCATGATATGATCGGATATAATTATCGTATGCCCAATATTAATGCAGCCCTTGGTTGTGCGCAAATAGAGCTATTACCCATGTTCTTGGAGAAAAAACGTGATTTAGTTAAGCGTTATAGTGTTGCTCTCTCTGAAATAGAGGGGGTTAATTTATTTATAGAACCTTCCTTTGCAAAAAGTAACTATTGGTTGAATTTGATTTTATTGGCTCCGCAGCATGCGAAAAAAAGAGATGAGTTGCTAGGACTGCTACATAACGAGGGGATTTTATGTAGACCAGCATGGGAACTCATGTATAATCTTCAGATGTATAAAGATTTTCCGCGAATGGTTTGTGAGTGTGCTGAGGATATTTCATCAAGGTTGATTAATATTCCCAGCAGTGTAAATTTGTAAAGGACAAGTGGTCGATGTGCGCAAAATTTGTGTGGTAACAGGAACGCGATCAGATTATGGATTATTGTATTGGTTAATGAAAACAATTCAAGTTGATTTGGAATTGCAATTACAGTTAATCGTTACAGGGATGCATTTATCACCTGAATTTGGACTAACTTATAAACAAATTGAAGATGATGGCTTTATTAGTGATGTGCAGATAGAGATGTTATTATCAAGTGATACACCTGTAGGTATTGCTAAATCAATTGGTCTGGGTGTAATTGGCTTTGCAGAGGCTTTTTATAGGCTCAAGCCTGATATTGTAGTTGTATTGGGTGATCGCTATGAAATATTAGCGGCAACTCAGGCGGCGATGGTAGCAAGAATACCGATTGCTCATATCGGTGGTGGTGACATAACAGAAGGTGCATTTGATGAAGCTATACGGCATAGTATTACGAAGATGTCCTTTTTGCACTTCGTTACAAATTCCGTGGCTGCGCGTAGAATCATGCAGATGGGGGAGAACCCTGATTTTGTTTATAACGTTGGAAGTTTAGGGATAGAACAGATCAAGAAGACCAAGTTGCTTGTTAGAGAAGATCTTGAAAGTCGCTTAAAATTCCGTTTTATGCTTAAAAATATACTCATTACGTTTCACCCAGCTACCTTAGATGACCAAAGTGCTGAAGCGCAATTTAGTGAAGTGCTAACTGCGCTTGAGCAGTTGGGCGATCAAGTAGGATTACTCTTTACAAAACCTAATTCTGATCCTGGTGGTCGTGTAATTATTCAGTTAATAGACAATTTCGTTGCGCGACACTCCAATGCTAGAGCATATACGTCCCTAGGTTCACTGATTTGGTTAAGTGCAATTGCTCAAGTTGATGCAGTTGTTGGAAATTCTTCAGCAGGGCTTTATGAAGTGCCCTCGTTTCAAAAGCCTACAGTAAATATTGGTAGTCGTCAAAGTGGGCGTCTGCAAGCTCCTTCTGTTATAAATTGTATTACAGAAGCGATCTCGATAGAGAAGGCTATTCGCCAAGCTTTTACAAAAGATTGTTCAGAAACTGTTAATCCATATGGCGATGGGAATACTGCAAAAAAAATAGTATCTATTTTGAAAGAAGTTCCTATTAACTCTGGTTTGTTAAAGAAAAAATTTTTTGAGGTGTAGCCATGAAAAATGATAATTCAAAAACTTATATTATTGCAGAAGCAGGAGTTAATCACAATGGATCCCTCAAAATAGCGACTCAACTTATTGATATAGCTGTTGAGGCTGGAGCGGATGCCGTAAAATTCCAAACTTTTAATGCAACAAAAGTAATTAGTTATAATGCCCCCAAGGCGGATTATCAAATTATGATGACAGGAAATACTGAATCGCAATTAGAAATGGTGAAAAAATTAGAACTAGATATGGCGGCGCATAGAATTCTATTGGATTATTGTGCAAAAAGGAAGATAGATTTTTTATCGGCTCCATTTGATCTAGATAGCGTAAATTTGCTTCAATCACTAAATGTAAAGCTGTTTAAAATTCCGTCAGGAGAAATTACAAATGCACCGCTGTTACTCGCGGTTGCTTCCACGAAAAAGCCAATTATACTATCAACAGGCATGAGTACGTTGGCAGAGGTTGAAAGAGCTTTATCAATATTGGCATTTGGGTATATGTATAACATAAATGTAAAACCATCTATCGGTGGCTTTGAAACAGCGTATTATAGCGCAGTTGGTCAAGAAAAGCTAAGAGAAAATATAACACTGCTTCATTGTACAACAGAATATCCGACGCCTTTTGATGAAGTGAATCTAAGAGTAATAGATACTCTATATGCGGCTTTTGGTCTTCAGGTTGGCCTTTCCGATCACACAACTGGAATTGCAATCCCTATTGCTGCAGTAGCACGCGGGGCGTCTGTTATAGAGAAACATTTTACCCTTGATCGAAATATGTCAGGACCGGATCATAGGGCTTCCCTTGAGCCTTTTGAACTAAAGCAGATGGTAGAATCTATTCGCCAAGTTGAAAAAGCATTAGGAACAACTCAAAAAATTCCGATGAATTCGGAAATCAAAAATAAAGAAATTGCGCGAAAGAGTTTAGTGGCATCTCGTCCAATAAAACAAGGTGAACTATTTTCAGCGGAGAACATAACTTCTAAACGTCCAGGAACAGGTATCTCTCCCTTATATTATTGGGATTATCTTGGGAAAACAGCACCACGATGTTTTGAGATTGATGAAGAAATTTAAGGAATATAATCGTCAATTATAATGGAGGAAAATATGCAGATCACTACTAAGGAGTTGCAATTTACTAAACTTCCCTTATGGGAAGGGGTGCAGGATGAGCCTGGAGTTAAACAACTATTTCCATTTTCTCTTGGTTGGGATGAGCGTGGGTTTATTAGTCAAACTACGCCCCAAGAGATAAAACAAAAAGTAACTGATCATTATGCGAAGGATGAATATAATTTCATTACCCAACCACCAGGTTTTTCACCTTGGGCTGACTCGCTAGGAGAACGAGAGATATCTTTTATTCTGCAAGCATATGGGGATATTGGTGGCGCAAATATTCTTGAAGTTGGAGCAGGGAGTATTTACATTGGGGAAAAATTAGCATCTGAAGGTGCTGCATCCTATTTGATCGTTGATCCTGCTATTAAAGAAAAAACCAGTAACCCAAAAATTGTAATTAGAAAAGAATATTTTGATAAATCCTTATTTGTAAATCAAAAAATTGATTTGGTTGTTAATTTGAATTGCTTGGAGCATGTGATTGACCCAGTTTCATTTTTATTAGATTTGAGAAGTGTAATTATGCATGGGGGAAAAGCAATTCTAGTTTTTCCAGATAATGAAGAACAGTTTATCAATGGTGATATAAATGCGTTATTGCATGAGCATTTAAGTTACTTTACGATGGAAATAGCAACTAAGCTATTAACTAATTGTGGTTTACGTGTATTGCATAGTGAATCCCAGTTTGATTGCTTAAGGTTTCTGGTTGAATCTTCTGCGGAAAAGCTTAGTGTATCAGTTGCGCAACCAATGCATTTATTGGACATGTTTTCCAATTTTCCTAAGAGTATAGAGTCTGCTAATCAAAAATTAAGCGAAAGCCTAAATAGGGGAGAAACCATTGCTTTACATGGCGCTACAAATGGCTTAAATAATTTCTTATATTTGTCTAATTTGGATTATAGAGATAATTTATGGATATTTGATGGCGATGAGGCCAAAACCGGCAAGTATCTTCCAGCTTATAAGAAGGCAATTCGTTATTCGGGGGATAATGAATATTATGCAAAAGTAGATCGAGTGTATGTAACGGCAATAGGATTTTTTAGTGAAATTAAAGAATATTTGATTACTACCCATGGATTATGTAGTGAATGTATTCACCCGTTATTTACCAAATAAACATTAGCCTTGATTAGGAGGATTAGAAATGAAGCCTTGTCAGCAGTTGCCGCCTCTTTCTTATGGTAATATACCACTTGTAGATTTTCATCTTCATACAAACTGGACCGATGGTGCGAAAAGTGTTAAAGAAATGCACGACCAGGCTATTCGCTTAGGACTATCAACGATACTTTTTAGCGAACATGTACGTAAAACAAGTGAAGAATGGTTTCCTGATTTTGCGCACGAAGTTCGCAGTTTACCACAAGATGTATGTAGAACCTTAGTCGGTGTAGAAACGAAAGTGATTGATTATAGTGGCACTATCGACTGTGCTGATTCGGTCATTCAAAACGCAGATATTATTATTGCAAGCGTACATCGCTTTCCTGATGACACTACTGGCAAAATACAAGAGTTTGTTCAAGTGGATCCTAGTAAGGCAGTGGAAATAGAGTATTTGTTATCATGTGCTATTCTAAGTAATCCAGTTGTTGATGTTCTTGGTCATCCATTTGGTATGTGTTTTAGAAAGTATAATATGATGCCAGGTCAAGATAAGATAGTTTCTTTAATAAAAATAGCGGCACAGCAAAATAAAGCTTTTGAGATTAATTCTCGTTATCATTCAGACCCGTGGGAATTAGTGAATTTATGTCAAGAACTAGGTGCGCCAATATCACTTGGATCGGATGCTCATGATGTGAGTGGAGTAGGCGATATTATTAGAGTTCTGAATGGAGGTAATCCTACGTGGAAAAAATCAGAATCCTAGTAACAGGGGCTGGAAGTGGTGTTGGGCAGGGAATTATCAAAGCATTGCGTATAGCGGAACTGCCAATGACCATAATTACTGCGGATATTAACCCTCTCAATGCAGCATTGTATCGAGGGGATGAAGCTATTTTAATTCCTAAGGTTGAAGATAGAGAAGCATTACAATCAATGATTAAGTTACTAAAAGAAAATCATGTTCAAGTGGTGTTCATCGGTTCTGAGTTTGATCTTAAATTCTTTGCATATCACAAGGTGACTATAGAAAATGCTTGTGGAGTACTAATCGTTGCATCCCCTGCAGAGACGGTTAATATTGCCGATGATAAATGGCTGACAGCTGAGTTTCTACGGAAAAATGACATTGCTTATGCAGAATCTTATTTGCCAACTTGTATGGTTGAGTGTATTGAAAAAGCTACTGAGTGGGGATATCCTTTTATGCTAAAAACAAGGCAGGGAACATCAAATAGGCATGTACACGTTATTGAGGATGAGCAAATGCTTGTCAGTATATTCCCATCTGTCCCCAAACCAATGTTGCAAAAAATGATCAACAAACCGTCAGATCGACTAGAGGCTGAATATACTTGTAGTATCTTTAAATGTTTGAATGGAAAAATTCTGGGGCCATTCACAGCTAGGCGTACGCTCAGAGGTGGGAGTTCTTGGGTTGTTGAAGTAGATAACTTTGAGGTGTTGAATCCCCTACTCTTGAAAATCGGACAAGAACTACCGATATTAGGGTCGTTAAATGTTCAATTAATGATCGGATCTCAGGGCCCACTTACATTTGAATTTAATTATCGGTCTTCTGGTACGACAGCTATAATAGCACATTTTTGCTTTAATTAACCAGAGATGGTAATTCGTAATTAATATTTAAAAAA
>JAPUES010000165.1 GCA_027492445.1 Sporomusaceae bacterium
CGGGCTTAACAGCTGAAAGATTGAGAATGGACGTTATTTCCAATAATATTGCCAACGTAAATACAACTCGTACTGCGGCAGGCGGTGCTTATCGTCGACAAATGGTTGTATTTGCACCACGTGAAAATACGACTAGTTTTGCCCAAGTGTTGTCAGAACAAATGGATGCGGGCAATGGTGTGCGAGTGGTAGGGATTGAGAAAGATAACTCGCCAACTCGTAAAGTGTACGACCCAGCTCATCCTGATGCCAATAAAGAGGGATATGTGGAAATGCCTAATATTAATATTGTAAATGAAATGGTAGATATGATTACTGCGACTAGGTCTTATGAGGCTAATGTTACAGTTGTGAATGCTGCTAAAAGTATGGCACTAAAGGCTCTAGAAATTGGGAAATAACAGGAGTGATAAATGATGCGCGTTGAAGGTTTAAAATTGATGCCTAGCGGCACCGGGCAGCTCCCAGCGCCTATTGAGAGCGGCACTAAAAATTTTGGCGAGTTTTTGACAGAAGCTCTTGGGGAAGTTAATAACCTGCAGAAGCAGTCGGCGAAAGCTTCCTTTGATTTAGCAGCAGGTAACCTACAAGATGTTTCCCAGATGACTATTGCAGCGGAGAAAGCTTCCATAGCCATACAACTAACAATGCAGGTGCGTAACAAGGTAATTGATGCCTATCAAGAAGTTATGCGTATGCAGGTATAATAGAATGATATTTTTGTCAATTTGAAAGGGTGGAGACAATGGCGGATTGGAAAGAAAAGTCTCTGCGCTTATGGCAAAACCTCGGGAAAAAAGAACGGTATATGATTTTAGGTTCTGTCGTACTTATATTTACAGTCATGTTAGCGTGGAGTTTTTGGTGGGGCAGTAAACCGGATTTAGTACCTCTATTTACTGATTTGGAAGCTAAAGATGCTGGTGAGATTACAGGTAAATTGAAAGAAATGAAAGTTAACCATGAGATTGGTGCGAATGGCACTGCTATTATGGTGCAATCGAAAGACGTTTACCGTATCAGATTAGATTTGGCTAGCCAGGGTTTGCCACGAGGCAATAAGGGGTTTGAGATATTCGAGCAAAGTAAATTTGGTGCTACGGAGTTCCAAAATAAAGTCAATTTAGTGCAAGCACTGCAAGGAGAATTGGCTCGCACAATTGAAGAAATGCCGGAAGTGGAAAAGGCGAGGGTACATATAGTGCTATCCGAAGATAGTCTGTATAAAAAAAATGAAAAGCCGGCAACAGCCTCCATTATGCTTAAATTACGTACGGGGACGCAATTATCTCGTGATCAAGTAAAAGGTGTTGTAAATTTAGTAGCCCATAGTATTCAAGGGTTGAAACCGGAAAATGTAACGGTTTTAGATCAAATGGCACATGTTCTAAATGATCAAAATGATGCAACCGGTCAGAATGGTTCCGCGACCTTGACGCAAATTGAAATGACTAAAAAGGTACAAGATGATTTACAAAAAAATGTCCAGTCTTTATTAGAACAAGTACTAGGCCCGAATAAATCGGCAGCACGCGTGAATGTAGAACTTGGTTTTGATCAACGTACCTTAGAACGGCAAGTTTTTGAACCTGTCGTTGATGATAAAGGGATTATAAGAAGTTCACAAGAACTGAATGAAAACTTTAAGGGGACGTCGCCCAATCCAGGTGGGGTGCCAGGCACCACTACAAATATTCCCGGTTATGTAACAAATGGTACCTCTCAACAATCTGAATATGAGAAAAAAGAAGTTACCCGCAATTATGAAATAAATGAAACAAAAGAAAAAGTAATCGCGACACCAGGCTCCATAAAACGCCTGACTGTTGCCGTACTCGTTGATGCAAGTATTACAAAACCACAGCAAGATAGTATTGCTAAAACAGTAGCTTCGGCAATTGGTATTAATACAGCAAGGGGCGATACGGTTTCCGTTGAAAGTATTTCCTTTAATACGGAAGTGGCTGATAAATTACGTAAAGACGAACTTGATTATGAAAATCAACTTAAACAAGCGTTATATTTAAAAATCGGTATAGCAGTATTAGTGATTTTAGCAATTTTATATTTAGTTCGTTTGTTTAGTCGTCGGCGTAAAGCAGCAGAAAACTTAGAAGCTACTGATGATATGGCGCTAGAAGAGTTGCCGCCACTGAGCGACGAGAAAGAATTAACGCCACAAGAAAAGGCAAGGGAAGATCAACGTTTAGAAATTGAAAAATTAGCAAGAGCAAAACCAGAAGATGTAGCTCAATTGATTAAAGTTTGGTTATCGGAGGAGTAGGGGTGAATAGCTTTGTACCAGTCAAATGAAATTTCGAATAAGCAAAAAGCGGCGATTTTATTGATAGCCCTTGGTCCTGATATTGCTTCCCAAATTTTCAAATATTTAAGGGAAGAAGAAATTGATAAATTAACGCTTGAAATCGCCAATCAACGCAAAGTTCCCCAGGAACAAAAAGATAAAATTCTTGCCGAGTTTCATCAAATGTTAGTAGCTAAAGATTATATTTCTTCGGGTGGTCTTGACTATGCAAGAGAATTGTTGGAAAAAGCATTAGGGACAGACAAGGCCGTTGCTATTATTAATCGGTTAACATCTAGCTTGCAAATTAGACCTTTTGATTTTGCTAGAAAGACAGATCCTGCTCAACTGCTTAATTTTATCCAAAATGAACATCCTCAAACCATTGCTTTGATTATGGCTTATTTACAACCCGAACAATCAGGGGTAATTTTATCAGCGTTGCCGCCTGATCGACAGGTCGATGTAGCCAAACGCATTGCAACCATGGATCGTACTTCCCCTGATGTCTTGAAAGATGTAGAACGTATTTTAGAACGCAAATTGTCCTCCTTGGTCACTCAGGACTTTACAGCAGCTGGTGGTGTGGATGCTATCGTTGAAGTATTGAATCGAGTGGATCGTACCACGGAAAGAACGATTATTGAAAACTTGGAAATTCAGGATCCTGAATTGGCTGAAGAAATCAAACGTCGTATGTTTGTATTCGAAGATATTGTCTTACTTGATGACCGGTCCTTGCAATTGGTATTGCGAGAAATTGAAAGTAAAGATTTGGCGTTGGCTCTTAAAGCTTCCTCTTCCGAGGTTGGTGATAAAATATACAAAAATATGTCAAAACGTGCAGCAGATATGTTGCGTGAGGAAATTGAGTATATGGGGCCTGTGCGCATTCGAGATGTAGAAGAAGCACAACAAAAAATCGTTAATGTAATTCGTCGTCTAGAAGAATCCGGTGAAATAGTAGTGGCGCGCGGTAAAGGGGACGAGCTAATTGTCTAAAGTGATTAAATATGTTTGCATGCAGGAAACACCACTTCTAATTGATAGAAACATTATAGTTGAAGAAATCATTGACGAAAACCTCAAGGTTCCAGATTTACTAGAGGAAACCCAAAGTGAAGCAGGAAAAATAATTGAACAAGCACAAGTCACTGCCGAACAATATTTGAATGCAGCCAGACAACAAGCAGAGGTAATAAAACAACAAGCCTATGAGGAAAGCTATCAACTAGGGCAAGAGCAAGGCCGGCAAGACGGTCAACAAGAAGGATATCAAAATGGGTTTTCCCAAGGACAGCAGGCTGGTCGTGCAGAGATGCAGCAGTTGATTGAGCAGGCTATCGGTAACGCGCAACAACTGTTACGTGTTACCGAAGAAGAAATTAAGGAACAGTTAATCGCTGCAGAAGAACAAATTGTTGCAATTGCATTAGCAGTAGCGAGGAAAATTGTAGCTTATGAAGTTTCCGAAAACCCTATGGTTGTATTGCCTCTAGTTAAAGCAGCCTTAGAAAAAGTTAGTGATCAAGAGGAAGTTGTAATAAGGGTGAGTATGGATGATTTTGAAGCCGTACTACAAGCAAAAAAAGATTTGCAAACCATGGTTGGTAAGGAGCATGCTTTAAAAATCATTGTTGATGGTACCATTGAATGCGGTAGCTGTATTATTGATACTTCGTATGGAACCGTTGATGCTCGGATTGATACACAGTTTGAAATTATTAAAAAGGCATTGCAAGGTATTGCATGATGAATCGTTTTAATGCTGATAAATATTTAAATACCATTGGCAGTGTTGAATCCATGAAAATCGCGGGCAAGATAACACAGATTGTGGGACTCGTTATTGAATCCCAAGGGCCTAGTGTGAATTTAGGGGATTTATGTTACATTTGTCCTAGATATGAAGGGGCCGTTATTCCAGCGGAAGTTGTAGGTTTTCGACAAAATCGAGTCCTATTAATGCCCATTGGTGAAATGCAAGGAATTGGGCCAGGGTGTGAAGTCATTTCTGCCCATCAAACCCTAAAGGTGAATGTTGGAAGGCATCTCTTAGGACGAATACTAGATGGTCTTGGCAATCCTATTGATGGGAAGGGACCTTTGATAGTAAATAAAGAATATCCTTTACATGAGATTCCCCCTCATCCCCTAGCCCGTACCCGCATTTCAAAAACAATGTCTGTTGGGGTGCGGGCCATTGATGGGTTGATAACCTTAGGGAGAGGACAGCGAGTGGGGATCATGGCTGGTAGTGGTGTTGGGAAAAGTACATTACTAGGTATGATTGCTCGTAATACGGAAGCGGATATTAACGTAATTGCCTTGGTAGGTGAACGGGGACGAGAAGTCAGAGAATTCATTGAACGTGATCTCGGCGAAGAAGGATTAAAACGTTCTGTAGTGGTAGTCGCAACCTCAGATCAACCAGCGTTGGTAAGGATTAAAGGTGCAATGACTGGAACTGCTATTGCCGAATATTTTCGAGATCAAGGTTTAGATGTAGTTTTAATGATGGATTCGGTGACGCGGTTTGCTATGGCACAACGAGAGGTCGGTTTAACGATTGGTGAACCACCAGCAACTCGTGGCTATACCCCTTCTGTTTTTGCCATGTTACCAAAATTACTAGAACGTTCTGGTACTGGCGCTCAAGGATCTATTACGGGTATATACACTGTTTTAGTCGATGGTGATGATATGAATGAGCCGATTGCCGATGCAGTGCGCAGTATTTTAGATGGTCATATTGTGTTGTCCCGTAGCATTGCTGCACAAAATCATTATCCAGCGATTGATGTACTAGCAAGTGTTAGTAGGGTAATGAGCGAAATAGCAGAACCGAATCATAATCGTGCTGCTCAGAAATTACGCTCCATTTTGGCTACTTATCGTGAAGCGGAAGATCTTATTAATATTGGTGCTTATACGACAGGGAATAATGTTAATATTGATCAGGCGATTGCCAAAATAGAGGATGTAAAAGCTTTTTTGCAACAAGATGTATATGAACAAATGGGTATTGACGAGACCATTCAAAGATTACTGACACTAATTGCGTGATAGAAGGTTTTGAGGTGTATTACAAATGAAACCTTTTCGCTTTCGCTTAGAAACGTTACTAGACTTTCGAAAAATACAAAAGGAAGAAGCACAAATTGCTTTTTTGCAAGCAAGTAATGAACTACGCATAGAAAAAGAAAAATTAGTAGATTTTAAAACAAGGTTAGCAGAAAATATTATTTTTTTGCAAGAACTTCAGCAACAGGCTTTATCAATTGAAATGTTTAAGTCCTTTCAGTATTATTTCGATAAAATTAATATAGACATTATGCAGCAAAGTCAGGTTATTCTTAAAAAAGAAGAACATTGTAGGCTCTGTCTACAAGCTCTGGCAGACGCAGAAAGAAACTATAAAATAGTAGAAAAGTTTCGTGAAAAGAAATTAGCCCATTATCATTTTGAAGCAATGGCGGAAGAACAAAAAATTCTAGATGAAATAGGACTACAAATTTACACACGAGAAAAGTAAGGTGATAGTATGCAAGGCATAAATGCAGTGTTACAACGGATGACTGCGATTGAGCAACGCTTTAAAATTCCGCCTCAGCAAAATATTGCGTTTTCTAAAGTATTAGAAGATGTCCAAAAAACTAGCACGGGAGAGGGAAAAAAATTTTCAACCGATGATGTTAGTAAGATGATTCAATTTACTGCTAAACAATATGGAGTAGACGCAAAACTTGCTTTAGCAGTAGCTAAGGTTGAGTCAGATCTCGCACCTGATGTAGTTTCTTCTGCTGGTGCGGTGGGGGTTATGCAGTTAATGCCTGAGACTGCTGAGGAACTAGGCGTTAGTAATAGTAAAGATCCCCGACAAAATATTGATGGTGGTATACGGTATTTAAAACAATTATTGACCACCTTTAACGGTGATGTTACGAAAGCCGTAGCTGCTTATAATGCAGGGCCTCAGGCGGTGCAAAAATATAATGGTACTCCTCCCTATGCAGAAACCCAGGCTTATGTGGCAAAAGTAATGGCCCAGTATAAATAAGCAGGAAGAGTACTTCTAGAGTCCTCAAAGGCAGGTAAAAATTATGGCCGAAAAAGTAAAAGTTGATACAAAGATCAAAGGAAATGACAAAGACAAACAGTCTGGGAATGTTAAAAAAAAATCAGGGGTCATATTTAAAATACTATTGATTCTACTAATTGTAGTGATTCTTGCAGCCGCTGGCTTTGCTGTTGGCATTTATTTAAAATTTATTGATATGCAAGGAATTGCAGATAGATTAAAATTAAATGAGTATCCAGTAGTGGGTCAATATTTTTCTCAGCCCAAGACTAATTTTGAAACCGTTGATTTAGGACAAGAAGACGCTTCAGTAGCAGCCAATGAAAGTGTGGTTCCTCCCGTTCAGCCCATAGTTCCTCAAGCAGTAGTGGCTCCTGAAAAAAAGAAAATTGATGATGTGGAACTACAAAAACAAGCAAAACTAAAGCAACAAGAAGAAGCCAAACGTTTGTCGAAACTATCCAAACTATATGGTACGATGAAGCCTAGTGAAGTAGTACCTATTTTAAATCTAATGGACGATGACACGGTGCTCTTAATCCTCAGTAAGATGGAAGAAGAACAAGTGGCAAAAATTATGGCACTTTTTGATGTGAAACGTGCTGCTAACCTTTCACAAAATATGCTGAAAGGTACAAGCACGAATACTAACTAACAGATAAGCAGTGAAAGGAGGTGAGAATATGGATATTGTAATGAATATAACGCCGCTAGATTCTAAACAAATGGTAGCTACCAAAAAACCTACTGGCAAAGAGGCAACGAATGCTACTAGGGCAGGCAATGGTTTTGCACAAGCATTGAATGTAGAAACAGACAAAGGTGGCATGGATGACGAACCTAAGGCAAAATTGGATGAAAATGTTCAATTGATGGCGGCAATGACAGCCATGGTACCGCCAGTGATTCTTAACATTGTACCGGTCAATCAAGCTGTCGATGCAGTTGGTGAAGCTTCCAGCGATGCAACAGAAGAATCCCCCCTGCTCTTATCTAGCATAATGCCTAGTCTGGTGGAGATGCCAATTCCTGTGCCCCAAGAGCAGCAGATAGCGGATGCCTTACTTAGCACACAAAGCCAGTTACCCATTGCAGCAGTAAGCGTATTACCAACGCAAATACCGAAGTCTGTAGTTCCCAACAATCAAGCTGACATAGTAAATGTAATGCCTGCTGTCTCTCCAGTAGAATTGCCCAACCAAGCGCCAAATATACTCCAAAATGAATTGCCTAGTGCATCCCTAGTGCAGATACCTACGATAGTAGCCGAGGAAAAGCAAGGCAAAAGCGCGACGCTGGTAGATACTTCGACGAAGCAATTTACGGCAGCAATGGCAAACATGACAGCGGTAAATCCAATCCCAATGGTTGATAACAATAAGCTTGGTGAGTTTGCACAGCTTACGAATCAAATGCAGTTACAGCCCCAAAGTAAACCAATTACTAACCAAGTTGATGCTGTCGATAATGCGGTAGAGGAAGCAACTATTTTAACTCAGAATCCTATAGTGGCAGAGTTGTTACCGCCCTCAAATCCTGCTGGTTTCAATTATGCTTTAGGGAAAAATAATGGAAAACAAGGTGAGAGTAAAAAGGTAGCAATGGATCAAGTCGATAGTGGAGTTGTGGAAATGGTCAAAAATGCTGGAATTGTAAGGGAGGGAGAGGTTAAACCCATACCACCGGTGATTACATCAACTACAGGTACGTTCATTGGTGAAAACAAGGAAATGATAGAGGGGGGTGTACCGAACCTTACAACCAAAACGACGGATGTTTTTGCTAGCCTGTTAAGTCAGCAAGGGGTGAAAATGGAAAGTCAAGGAACTCTAGAAGTAAAACCAGTGCCAACGCCAGTCGTGGCAGACCCTTATGGTGTTTCTTCACAAATTGTAGAACAGGCTCGATTCGTTGCTGGGAATAAGAATACAGAAATGATTATTCAGTTAAAACCAGAACATTTAGGAGAATTAACCTTTAAGGTCAGCGTTGAAAAAGGCATTGTAAGTGCGAGTTTCCACTCAAATAATTCTGAAGTTCGCAGTGCCATTGAATCTTCCTTAGCCCAACTTAAACAAGAATTTTCAAACCAAGGCTTAAAAGTGGATACAGTGGGAGTATATTCTGGTTTAGGTCAATTTTTTTCTAATGGACAGCAATCTAATGGACAGCAACAACCTACTGTAAAAGTGCACAATAAAAAAAATGAAGAAGATTTTATTGAGGCCTTAGAACATACGGACACTGTGAACCAAGGAACCGATGGGGTAGGTGTAGATTATCGTATATAAAAAAGGAGAGAAGAAACATGGCTATTGATACAACTAATATTCTTACTAACAATACGACTACCACTACTAGTACAAGTACCTCAAAAAGTAGTTTAGGAAAAGACGATTTTTTAAAAATGCTAGTGACCCAATTAAAATATCAAGATCCATTAAAGCCAATGGATGACACAGAGTTTGTGGCACAAATGGCTCAATTTTCTAGCTTAGAGCAAATGCAAAATATGAATGCATCCACTCTTGCGACCCAAGCAAATTTGATGATTGGTAGCAAAGTAACATGGACAGATAAAAATGGCGTAGTACAGAGTGGTGTTGCGACAGCGGCAAAGTTTACTAAAGGTCAAACACCAACATTACAAGTTGGCAGTGTTTCAGTAGCAGTTGACCAAGTAACGGAAGTAGCTGCAGCGATAACAACTACTGCCTGACCAAAGGGAGGGGAACCTCATGGGTAATAATCCTATCTATTATGTACAAAAGCCTATTTTACCAAGTAGTGCACCAAGTAATGTTGGGATAAGTAAAACGGCAAATCGTGGGGCGGAGAATAAAACATCTTTTAACCAGGTGCTTGCACAAGAATTAAATGGTGTACAGTTTTCCCAACATGCCTTAGCTCGTTTACAAGCTCGTAACATTAAGTTTGGACAGGCAGAGCTCACTAAATTAAATAATGCTATTGATAAAGTTGCCCAAAAAGGTGCCAAAGAGTCGGTCGTGTTTATGAATAACAACAACCTAGCTTTAGTGGTAAGTGTAAAAAATAAAACCGTGATTACAGCTATTGATGGTGCTAGTATTAAAGATAATATTTTTACCAATATTGATAGTGCAGTAATGATATAAGGCTGGACCTCTTGAGGGAGCCTTAGACTGCTGACTGATTGATGCAGTCTGAATAAAAAAAAGTAAAGTGAGGTCATGTAATTATGATGCGTTCATTATGGGCCGGTGTTTCTGGCTTACGAAATCATCAAACAAGAATGGATGTTATTGGTAATAACATTGCTAACGTAAACACTGTAGGATTTAAAGGTAGTCGTGTTACTTTTCAAGATATGTTAAGTCAAACAATACAAGGTGCAGGCACTCCTTCAGGAACTGTTGGCGGTACCAATCCTTTGCAAATCGGTATGGGTATGGCAGTAGCAAGTATTGATACCATTTTTACGGACGGCGCTCCCCAAGCCACTGGTAAGCAAACGGATTTAGCTATTTCTGGAGAAGGATTTTTTCAATTGTCAAAGGACAATGGCGTTACCAATGTATATACGCGCAATGGTGCTTTTGATTTTGATACAGATGGCAATTATGTAGTGCCCAACACAGGGTATAAAGTTATGGGTTATCAAATCGACCCTACTACTGGTAATCCTACTGGAGCACCAGGCCCCATCACAATTTCTAAGACCGATCTTATGCCTGGTAAAGAATCAACAACCTTAACTTTTTCTAAAAATTTATTATCGAGTGCGGTCGGCATTGCGTCGCCAAGCTTAGCAACTACTCCTGCTGCCACAGCTGTAACGGATACAGCTGCAGCTAATACATTGTTGGCTGCAGGGGGAGCAACACGTACGGCAGTAACAGGTGATGCTGCATGGGCTGCTGGTAATGCACTTGACAATGCCTTAGTTGCTGCTGACCTCGCTGCCGGCAACGCTGCAACAGCTGCGATGACTTATCAAACTCTAGCAGCTACAGCTGTGGCCAATCCAACAGCAGCCAATGTGGCCGCGGCATCTACTCAAGCTACATTAGCTGCTACATTAGCTCAAACGGCTGCCACATTAGCCCAGGCATTAGTAACTGAAGGTAACTCTGCAGGTGTAGCAGGAGCTACAGTTACAGCCATAGCTGCAACTAAAACGGCAGCAGATAAAGCTGTTCTATCTACAACATCAGCAAAAACTACTGCTGTCTCCATTGCTTCTGCAGCTGCCCTAAATTCAGCTAGAAATGCCAATGCCGCTGCCGCTGGAGCCGCTGCAACAACTGTACCAGCTGCTACGGCAGCAAGTGTATTGGCCGCCGTAAATGCAGATCCTGGTGTCTCAGCAGATGATAAAGCAGTTGCTGCCGCTGCAGCCGCTATTTTAGTACCACCAGCTACCGCTGCTAGTGTGGCC
>JAPUES010000166.1:0-7807 GCA_027492445.1 Sporomusaceae bacterium
ATGTTCATTAGCTTTTTTACTTTGCACTTGCTTAATGACAAAATTAGCGCTCAGATTATAGAGAAAAATCATATAGTAGCGGCCTCTTTAGCCGCTGAAACTCAGAATTTTTTAGTTACGGCCAATCAAGTTATGCAGCAGACGGCTGATGGCGTAGAGGGCTTTGGAATTGAAAATTCAAAGCTCCGGCAGCAGTACCTAGCATCTATCCTTAAGAATTTTCCGTACTTTGATTCCTTGCAACTTGTTGATAAAAAAGGGACTGTAGTAATGATGGAACCCAATAACCCAGATTATGCGGGGAATAATGTCTCTGGAAATAAGTATTATAAAAATGTAGATGATACCAAACAGCCTTTTTGGTCCACCACCTTTATATCACCGATGACAGGGCAACCAACCATCACCTTAGTATATCCATTGAAGGAAGGTATGATAATTGCTAATTTAAATCTAGGATCATTAAATCAGATTGTTGCTCATGGTAATAAACTTGCTGATGGTTGGGCTGGAATTATCGATAGGGAAGGAACATATATTGGGCATACCAATGTTGATGAGGTAAATGAACGCACAAATGTAAGACAGTTTGATTACAGCAAACATGCTCTGCAGGGCGAGGGTGGAAATTATCGGCAGTTATGGGATGGTAAGAAATATCTAATTAGTGTTGCGGTAGTCAAGTCCATTGGTTGGTCGGTTATTGTGGGGCAGAATGAAGATACTGCTTTGGTATCCGTGCAAACGGCGCGCAATATTTTTGGTGTGGGAACCATTATGGCTTTAATCCTTGCCTTACTAGTAGCAATCTGGTTATTAGGTAAAATTTTGGAGCCCATTGTTGCACTGGTGAAAGATGTACAACGGGTGGCAACTGGGGAATATCAAGTCGTAACCAGTAACGAAAGCTATGAGGAATTATCCGTTCTTTCACAAAATGTTGGTCTCATGGCGGAGGCAATTTCTACACGGGAAAAGGCTTTGCAAGAAAACAAGCGGGAATTAGAAAGGTCGTTACGAAAGTTAGAAGTTAGCAATCAAGAATTGGATCAATTTGCCTATGTAACATCCCATGATCTTAAGGCGCCGTTACGGGCAATTATGAATTTGTCGCGCTGGTTAGAAGAAGATTTAGGGGAGAGCGTTGATGAAAGTTCTAAGGAAAACTTAGTGCTATTGCGGAGCAGGGCCCAACGTATGGAAAATTTAATTGTTGGGATTTTAGAATATTCTCGCATTGGCAGAGTGAAAAGCAAAATGACAGTAGTAGATACCAGAAAATTAGTGGAAGAGGTTATTAAAGAGTTAGATTGTCCGTCAACCTTTCAGATTGTCATTGATTCCTTGATGCCCACTGTTGTGGCAAATCGAATTCAACTATGGCAGGTTTTTGCTAATTTAATCAGTAATGCAATTAAACATCATCACCAGCAAGAAGGTGTCATTCGCATTACAGGAGTAGAAGAAGAGGAACTATATAGTTTTTCAGTTGCAGATAATGGACCAGGCATTGATAGTGCCCAACATCAAAAGGTCTTTGAGATTTTTCAAACCTTAAAACCTAGAGATCAGTTCGAAAGTACTGGTGTTGGGTTGGCCCTCGTAAAAAAAATTATTCAAAGTCAGGGGGGCAGTATCATTGTAACATCAGAGCTTGGGCAAGGAGCAACCTTTACCTTTACCTGGCCTAAGAAAGAAATAGAATAAGGACACCAATAGGGAAAGGGTGATAAGAATGAGCTATAAGACAGTAACGGTTTTACTAGTGGATGATGATGATGTAGATGTAATGAGTGTAGAACGGGCTTTTAAAGTGCATCATATCAAAAATCCTTTGGTCAAAGCGGTCAATGGAGTAGCGGCCTTAGAAGTATTACGGGGAACGGCGGAGCAAGAACCCATTGCGCATCCCATATTAATATTATTAGATATTAATATGCCAGTTATGAATGGAATTGAATTTTTGCAAGTTCTTAGAGAAGATTCAAATTTAAAAAATATTCCTGTCGTCATATTATCCTCATCGGATGAGGAAAGAGATGTGGTAGATGCCTATAACTTTAATGTAGCAGGTTATATTGTGAAGCCTGTTGAGCCACAAGCCTTCAAAGAAGCAATACGAATTGTAGACTCCTATTGGATGCTATGCAGAATGCCTGATTAAAGCTATATACTATTATGCAGCTTCACTTATAATCTATATAAGAAAAATTAATTTTACTTGTTAATTATCCCATGATACAATTTGTCGAAAATAGGAACAGGATAACAGATGGGAGGGAGTAAACTTGTTTACATTACTTGATTTAGTGCAACCAAGTACCATCGATGAGGCATACCAAATCTTGATGGCAAAAAGGAATAATACGGTGTTAGGTGGCTGTGCCTTTTTGCGATTAGGTTCGAGTAGAATCGGTACGGGTATCGAATTGTCGAATTTATCCTTGCAGTATATTAAAGAGCAAGAAGAGTATATCGAAATTGGTGCCATGACGACTTTTCGTGAACTGGAAACTAGTCCCGTGCTTGCACAGTACTTTGCCGGTATACTTCCCAAGGCGGTTAGTAATATTATTGGTGTCCAATTCCGTAATGTGGTGACGGTTGGTGCTTCTGTCTTTTCTCGCTATGGATTTTCTGATCTTATTACCGCTTTATTAGCGTTAGATACGGAAGTCGAATTGTATAAAGGTGGCAGAATGCCTTTGGCAGAATTTCTCCTGCGGAAATATGAAAAAGATTTGCTGACTAGAATCTTTATTAAAAAAGAAGAAAGATTTGCTTCTTACCAACATATGCGTAACTCAGCTAGTGATTTTCCCCTCGTAAATGTTGCAGTCTCCTGTTTAGGAAATCAATGGAAAATTGTAGCTGGTGCTACGCCCGCTAGGGCTAAAATTGCCGAGAAAGCTTCCCTGCTACTAGGGCAAGGTGGTACCCTTGAGGAGGTAGTAGATGTGGCAACTAAGGAGCTAATCTTTGGCAGTAATGCACGAGGGACAGGCGAATATCGAAAAGCCATTTCCAAGGTATTGATCAAAAGAGGTATCCAGGAGGTGTTACAGTGGAAATAAAAGTTATTCTCAATCATAAACCTGTTACCTTAGTTGGGGAAAAGGATGAGTTTCTTGCCGATATTTTACGTAATCATGGACTTCTTAGTATTCGTAAAGGTTGCAATACGGCTTGTTGCGGCCTTTGTACCATATGGCTAGATGGCAAGCCAACCTTATCTTGTAACATTCTTGGCATTCGGGCAGCAGGCAAAGAAATTACAACGATTGAGGGGATTGCCCAGGAAGCAGAAGAATTTGCCCAAGTATTAGTTGCGGAAGGTGCAGAGCAGTGCGGTTTTTGTAGCCCAGGTTTTATTATGACGGTAGTAGCCATGAAGAAAGAACTTGAAAACCCAACTGAGGCAGACATTATTCACTATTTAACAGGGAACTTATGCCGTTGTACAGGATATATGGGACAACTCAGGGCAGTGAAAACTTACTTGGGGGTAAAGTGACATGAAGATTGTTGGTAAAGGAATTGGAAAAATTGATGGTATGGCAATTGCTACCGGAAAACCCGTGTATACAGATGATTTGGTAATGCCCAATGCCTTAGTCATAAAGCTGCTACGCAGTCCTCATGCTTTTGCTAAGATTATAACCATTGATACTACAAAAGCAGAGCAAGTTCCAGGAGTTGCCTGCGTGCTTACCTATAAGGATGTTCCGAATGTCCGTTTTACAGTCGCTGGTCAGTCTTATCCAGAACCTTCTCCTTATGACCGTTTAATTTTAGAGCAAATTGTTAGATATGTGGGAGATGAAGTTGCGATTATTGCTGCTGTTGACGAAAGAACAGCCCTCAAAGCCATGAAGTTAATTAAGGTTGCCTACGAAGTATATGAACCTGTTTTAGATTTTGAAACAGCAAAGGGCCATACCTCAGTAGTTCACACGGAAACAGATCTTCATTGTAATTTTGATATTGGCATGAAACAAGAGCTTAATGTTGCCTCTTCTCAATATTTAGAGATTGGGAATGTAGAGGAAGAACTAAAGAAATGTGCCGTTGTGGTCGAAGATATCAATTATATGCAAGCGCAAGCTCACTGCATGATGGAAACTTACCGGGCCTTTAGTTATTTAGACCATGCTGGTCGATTGGTTGTCGTTAGTTCTACCCAGATTCCTTTTCATGTCCGGCGCAAGCTCGCACGGTCTTTAGAAATACCAAGTAGTAAAGTCCGGGTTATCAAACCTAGAATTGGCGGCGGGTTTGGAGGTAAACAGACGGTTGTTATGGAATTTTTCACGGCGCTTGTTACCTTAAAGACGGGTAAACCAGCTAAATTGATTTATGATCGTGAAGAAACTTTTTCCTGCAGCAATAGTCGTCACGCCATGCGCCTTACAGTGCGGGTTGGTGCTGACAGTGATGGTTATATTCGCGCTATAGATATCCAGGGACTATCGGATACTGGTGCCTATGGTGAACATGCTTCCACTGTATTTATGGTAGTGGGGCAAAAAACCTTGCCTTTATATAATAAGACACATGCCGTGCGCTTTATGGGAGATGTGGTCTATACCAATAAAATGCCAGGCGGTGCTTTTCGCGGCTATGGGGCGACACAGGGCACTTTTGGCCTGGAAGCGGCGGTTAATAAACTAGCAGATAAACTTAATATGGATCCTACAGAGCTGCGCCTTAAGAATCTCATTAAAGCTGGGGAAAGTAGCTTGGTTTCCCAGGGGAAACTGTTAGGCAGCTCCTCGTTACATCGTTGTATTGAAAAAGGTAAAGAGTTAATTGGCTGGGCTGAAAAGTATTCTAAACCTGTGGTCGCTGGAAATAAGGTGAGAGCTGTTGGTATGGCGGTTACTATGCAAGGGTCAGGTATTGCAAATATCGATACCGCATCTGCTGAAGTCCGACTGAATGATGATGGCAATTACACCTTATTGATTGGTTCTACGGATATGGGCACTGGTAGCGACACCATACTGGCCCAAATGGCTGCTGAAATACTGGAAACAGATATGGAAAAAATTATCGTCAACGCCTCAGATACGGATGTTTCTCCTTATGATCCTGGTTCCTATGCTTCGAGTACGACTTATGTGACAGGTATGGCGGTAGTGAAAGCAGCAGAAGAACTAAAGCAAAAAATCATAGAAAAGGGTGCTGCATTTTTAGAAGTGTTAGCCACAGAGGTTGAATTTGACGGTAAAGTAGTACGTACTTTGACCAGCGAGAAAGAAATAAGCCTAGAGAAATTAGCAGAACGCATGGTCCTTGGACTAGGGAAATTACAGCTAGTGGGCAATGGAACTTACGGCAGTCCAATTTCGCCGCCGCCTTATGTGGCCGGTTTTGCGGAGGTAGAAGTTGATACAGAGACAGGGAAAGTCAGCCTTATTGACTATGTAGCTGTTGTAGACTGTGGAACGGTAATTAATCCAAACCTCGCTAGAATTCAGGTAGAAGGCGGCATTGTTCAGGGGATTGGTCTAGCATTATATGAAGAGGTTCGTTTTGGGAAAAAAGGTAATCTGCACACGAATAGCTTTATGCAATACAAGATTCCTTGTCGGAAAGATATTGGCAGGATTCGTGTTGCCTTTGAAGAATGCTTTGAGCCAACAGGTCCTTTTGGCGCAAAATCCGTTGGGGAGGTTGTGGCCAATACACCGGCTCCCGCCATCGTTCATGCTGTTTATAACGCTGTAGGAGTTCGCATCAATCGTTTGCCAATTACCCCAGAAAAAGTCTTTCTAGGGTTACAGGATACGAAATAGTTTTATAAGAGGAGTAAGGAATGAAAAAAGAAGAAACCATTCACCCCGTTGATGAAATGTTACCTATGGGAAAATTGTTTACTTATGGCCTACAGCATGTGCTTGCCATGTATGCAGGTGCTGTAGCCGTTCCCTTGATTCTGGCAAATGCCCTCGGATTATCCCAAGAACAGCTTATTTACTTAATAAACGCAGATTTATTGACTTGTGGTATTGCGACGTTGATACAGACCATTGGTTTTTGGAATATGGGCATTCGCATTCCCATTATCCAAGGGGTAACTTTTGCGGCGGTGACGCCGATGATTATTATTGGTAAGTCCCATGGGCTGCCAGGTATTTATGGATCCATTATTGTAGCCGGTATTGTGACATACCTAGCCAGTCCTTATTTTAGTCGCTTACTGCGTTTTTTCCCTCCCGTTGTCACGGGCAGTATTATTACTCTGATTGGTGTGACCCTTATGCCAGTGGCGGTGCGCTGGGCAGCTGGTGGTAATCCAGCTGCCAAAGATTTTGCGGCAGCATCTTATATTGGTTTAGCCCTAGTAACTTTACTGTTCGTATTGTTTTTCTATCGCTATTTTAAAGGCTTTTTAAGTAATATTGCTGTCCTATTAGGTTTAATTAGCGGAACGTTACTTGCCATTCCCTTAGGTTTGGTAAAGTTTAGCCAAGTTGCAACGGCCAATTGGCTGGGAGTTACGACTCCTTTTTACTTTGGTCTACCGACCTTTGACTTAGCATCCATTGCTGCCATGATTATTGTGATGTTAGTGGTCATGACGGAAACAACGGGAGATTGTATTGCTATTGGTGAAATTGTGGAGAAACCCATTACTTCCAAAGATTTAACACGCTGTTTGCGTGCCGATGGATTTTCTACCATGCTAGGTGGTATTTTAAATAGCTTTCCGTATACTGCTTTTGCGCAAAATGTTGGGCTAGTAGGTCTTACGAAGGTCAAGAGTCGTTTTGTGGTAGCGGCCGCAGGTGTTATCCTTATTATCCTTGGACTTTTTCCTAAGTTTGCAGCTGTCATTTCAGCTATTCCAGTTGCTGTACTAGGCGGAGCAGGCATTGCCATGTTTGGTATGGTAGCTGCGAGTGGTATTAAAACCCTTTCTAAGGTGCAATTTGAAGGAACCCATAATATTATGGTGGTGGCCGTAAGTCTAGGGATTGGTATGATAACTCTAGCAGTACCTAATTTTTATCAAAACTTTCCTAGTTGGGCCCAGGTTATCCTGCATAGCGGTATTACAGCAGGTAGCATTACAGCCATTGTTTTAAATGTTATTTTAAATGGAATTGATACAAAAACACAGTCTTAAATAGGGAAAGACTAGGTGGCAACCTTCTTGTAAGGTTGCCCTTTACCTTATGTAAAAGACAAAGTATACTATAATAGTAGAAAAATATTATAAAGCAGAAGGAATTGCAAATAATTAGTCGAATGAATAAAGAAATGACTGGGTAGTCACTAGCGTTAAGGAGGTAAATCAATTGGTTCATAAAAATTCAAAAACAAGATGGCGGTATTTTAGCCTACTCACCTTTTTAGTTGGTATGATGCTTGTAAGTGGGTGCAGCAAACAAGGGGCAAAACCGCCACAACAGCCTGTAGAGGTTAAAGTTATGCAGGTCGTGCAGAAAGATACGCCCATTACATATGAATTCGTAGGGGCGGTAGAAGCAAAAAATGAAGTGCAGATTCGTGCAAAAGTATCGGGTAATATTGTTGCCAAAATGGTAACTGGTGGTGCCGTAGTGACACAAGGGCAACCATTATTTGAAATTGACAGTCGCCAATATCAATCGGCTGTATTGACGGCAGAGGCCCAAGCTGCTCAGTCCGAGGCAATAGTAGCTCGCACTAAGCAGGATGTAGCAAGATACAAACAGCTTGCAGCAAGTGAAGCTATTGCCCAGCAGGTGCTAGATAATGCACTATCAGAAGAAGCACAAAATCAGGCTGCAGCAAGGGCCAATTGGTCTAAAGTACAGCA
>JAPUES010000166.1:7907-10680 GCA_027492445.1 Sporomusaceae bacterium
AATATGTGGGTAGTTGAAGAGGGGCTAGGAGTCAGTGACCGTGTTATCGTTGAAGGTTTCTTGAAAACTCCCCCAGGAACACCTGTGAGCATAGTAATGATAGGACCGGATGATTTGCAAACACCGGCTAAGAAGTAGGGGGTAGTATTTTGGCTAAATTTTTTATTGAACGGCCCATTTTTGCCATTGTATTATCAATTATTATTACATTGGTTGGTTTAATTTCGGCTGTTAATTTACCCATTGCCCAGTATCCACAGATTTCCCCGCCTCAAATTAGTGTATCGGGTAACTATACAGGGGCAAATGCGGAAGTAGTAGAGCAAACGGTCGCCCAAGCCATTGAACTACAGGTTAATGGAACCGAGGATATGATAGCTATGCAGTCTACTAGCTCGGATTCGGGTAGCTATACGCTAACAGCAAAATTTGATTTAGGGAAAAATGCCGATCTTGCTTCGGTACAAACTCAAAATCGGGTAGCCCAGGCTAATGCGGCTCTCCCACAAGAAGTTACCCAAGCAGGTCTTACCACCCGTAAGGTTTCCCCTGATAGTGCCTTTATTTTCACTTTATCGTCACCAAAGGGAACCTATGATAGTACTTTTTTAAAGAATTATGGTAGTATTTATCTTGTTGAAGATTTGAAGCGAATCAAGGGCGTCGGGAATGTAATGGAATATGGTTCTGATTATGGCATGAGAATCTGGTTACAACCCGAAAAGATGGCTCAATTAGGTGTTACGGGCGCTGATATTTCTGCGGCCATTAAAACACAGAATGTACAAGCGCCAGCAGGAACCATTGGTCAAAGACCTTCGGGTTCGGACCAGGAATTCCAATATGCGGCTCGTGTAAAAGGGCGGTTAGAAGAACCGAAAGAATTTGAGGATATTATTGTTAGTTCTCAAAATGGAGCCTTTATTCGCCTGCGGGATGTAGCAAGAGTGGAAATGGGCGGTAAGGATTATGGCATTCAAAGTGATTTGAATGGTCAGCATGCAACAGCCTTTGCTGTACAGCTCACTCCTGATGCCAATGCTCTTGATACGGTACTCGCAGTAGAAAAATCATTAAATGAAGCTACAAAAAAGTTTCCAGCAGATTTACTTTATACGTCAGTTGTTGATAATACAAAATATGTACGTGAGTCCATGGTCGAGGTGGCAAAAACCTTTGCCGAGGCCTTACTATTAGTATTATTAGTTGTATTTTTATTTTTACAAAGCTGGCGTGCGACGCTCATTCCCATGATTGCCATCCCTGTATCACTAATTGGTACTTTTGGTGCATTTTTGATACTAGGATTCTCTATTAATACCTTAACCCTCTTTGCCATGGTGCTAGCCATTGGTCTCGTCGTTGATGATGCCATTGTTGTTATTGAAGCGGTTGAGCATCATATGCGTTATAACGGTATGAGCCCGAAAGAGGCAACAAAGCTTGCTATGAGCGAAGTATCAGGCCCTGTTGTTGCTATCGCCTTTGTACTAGCCTCGGTGTTTATTCCAGTCGCATTTTTTGGCGGAATGGTCGGGGTTTTATACAAGCAGTTTGCTTTAACCATTGCTGTATCCATGGCTTTATCAGCCGTTGTGGCCTTGTCTTTAACGCCAGCACTTTGTGCTTTGGTATTGAAACCTTATAATGCGGATGCTCATACAGGATGGCTGGAAAAGTTTTTTGATAAGTTTAACTTTTGGTTCGATAAGACTGTCGAAAAATATGGCAGAGGGCTAGCAATGCTCATTAAAAGAGCCGCCTTAGGCGTAATCTTTTTAGCAGTCTTACTGGGCGTAACAGGTAAATTGTTCCAAATGGTACCTTCTTCCTTTATTCCTGGTGAGGATCAAGGATATGTCATTACAACGGTTAATTTGCCCGAAGCTACAAATGGTAATCGAACCCGTACGGTAGCCAATAATTTTGCAGAAAAATTGCGGGTTTTACCTGGTGTAGAAGACACGATTATTATTACGGGGTATGATATTTTGTCAAATGCCCCCAAAGCCAATGCGGCGATTATTTTTTCCAAGCTCAAGACTTGGGAAGAACGAACAACTCCAGAATTACAGTTGCCCGCAGAGATTGGTATGATTTATGGCACCGCAGCACATTTTCCTGAGGCCAATATAATGGCTTTTGCTCCTCCTTCCTTGCCAGGTCTTAGCGCCGTAGGGGGCTTTACCTTAATGCTGGAAGATAAAGCGGGTGGCTCCATTGAAGCAATGGATCAAGCTTCTAAGGAATTTATTGCTGCAGCCCGTAAGCGCCCAGAAGTAGGTATGATTTATTCTACCTTTACGAACAATACTCCAGGCTATAGTTATGAAATCGACAGGGAAAAAGCTGAGAAGCTAGGCGTTCCAGTAAAAGATGTTTTTACCACCTTGCAGACCTTCCTTGGGGGAGTTCAAGTCAATGACTTTAACCGCTTTGGCCGGTCCTATAAAGTTATTATGCAAGCCGAAGAAAACTTCCGCAATAATGCCGAAGATACTCGCTTCTTTCATGTTCGTAGTGCTTCGGGTACCATGGTACCCCTAAATACCTTACTAAAACCAAAACCCATTACTGCCCCACCGATTATCCAACGATTTAATGGTTACCGCGCCGTTCAGATTGGTGGTAGTGCAGCCCCAGGTTATAGTTCGGGACAAGTTATGGCGGCTCTAGAAGAAGTAGCGGCCCAGACACTACCCAATACCTTTGGCTATGAGTGGGCAGATCAAAGTCGCGAGGAAAAACTGTCTGCTGGACGTGCTCCTTTTAT
>JAPUES010000167.1 GCA_027492445.1 Sporomusaceae bacterium
AGGCGGTTGCCGTTATCCTCATTGCTCATTTGCGAAATAGTCACAGGAATCTCTCGCCTGTATATGGCTATATAAGGTTATTTAGAGTGTATGGTAGATAAAGGAGATTGCTATGGCAGAATTTACTCATTTTAATGCCCAAGGGGAAAGCCAGATGGTGGATGTTAGTAGGAAGGCGATTACTTATCGTCAGGCCGTGGCTTGTGGGCAAATTTTTATGGAAAAAGAAACTTTAGAAAAAATATATGACCTACGAATTAGTAAAGGTAATGTTTTGGAAGTGGCGCGTTTAGCAGGCATTATGGCTGCCAAACAAACGCCCCACCTTATTCCTTTATGCCATCCCTTAGCAATTAGTGCTGTGACCATTCAGTTTAGCAGACAGGAGCAGTCCATTGTGATTGAAGCTACGGTTAGAGTGAGTGGGCAGACAGGGGTAGAAATGGAGGCCATGACGGCTGTTTCTGTGGCCGCGCTGACCGTGTATGATATGTGTAAAGCCATTGATCGTTCTATGTGTATCGGAAATATTTGTCTATTGCGTAAAGAAGGTGGTCAGAGTGGTTTGTTTGAAAGGGGAGATAACCCATGTCAGGAAAAATAGTGGCGGTCTGTAGCAGTAAGGCGAAAGGTGTAGCGAAGGAAAATATAGGTGAGGCCAAACTAGTAGCAGGTTGGGGCATGGAAGGAGACGCCCATGCTGGTAAATGGCATCGTCAAATAAGTTTGCTAAGTGACAAGAGTATTGAAAAAATGCAGGCAATGGCCAGGGAAAAAGGACTGGATCTTAGGCCGGGGGATTTTGCAGAAAATCTAACAATTACAGGATTAGAACTTTGTTCTCTACCAGTTGGTACCTATCTAAAAATCGGTGAAGCTTTATTAGAGGTAACTCAGATTGGGAAAAGTTGTCATCATGATTGTGAAATTTTTAAGAAAATTGGTCGTTGTGTAATGCCTCAGGAAGGTATATTTGCCCGGGTTTTAGTTGGCGCCACAGTACGGACCGAGGATGTCATTGAGATTTGGCAGGGGATTCCTGTAGGCATTATTACGGCTAGTGATAAAGGCGCAAAGGGAGAACGGGAAGATGGGAGCGGCAAAGAAATAAAAGCACTGATTAGGGCGATACAGGGAACCGTGATTGCGTATCAAGTATTACCTGATGATCAGGAACTCCTAGCCAAGGCTATGATTGAGATGATTGATGAACTTGGTGTTGGACTACTTTTAACCACCGGAGGGACGGGGTTTTCTCCAAGGGATGTAACCCCAGAAGCTACCCTCAGTGTGATAGAAAGGGCTGTTCCTGGTCTGCCAGAAGCCATGCGTAGGGAAAGCTTCTTAGTATCGCCTCGGGCCATGCTTAGCCGTGGGGTAGCGGGCATTCGCGGCAGAAGTTTGATTGTCAATTTGCCCGGGAGTCCCAAAGCAGTGAGGGAGTGTATGGAAGTTATTTTACCAGTATTGCCCCATGCTTTAGGGATTTTACGTGGCGTGGATGGGGAGTGCGGAGGGATAAAGGAGCATTAAAACAACACTAAAACACCAGTTAAACAATAAAAACAGCAATCCACGTAGTATGAAAATCTATTTATGCTAAATAATGATAATGATCACGAAGGTAGCCTATTCAATCTTTTATATATTATTTCAAAAGTGAAACGCTGATTGGCATGGAACTTGCAATAATATAAGACAGATGAAAATCTATAAATGAGATTGGAAGGAGAATCATTATGTTTAAGAAGGTATTTGGTATCTTGCAGCAAGTAGGTAAAGCACTTATGCTACCCGTAGCATTATTGCCAGCCGCTGGACTCTTATTGGCTTTTGGTAATGCATTGCAAAATCCAGCACTGCTTAGTATTTTTCCGGGACTTGAAAGTATCCATGGCATGGCTCAAGTAATGGAACAAGCGGGCGGAGTTATTTTTGGAAATCTTTCCTTGCTTTTTGCAGTTGGTGTAGCAGTAGGACTAGCTGGTGGAGAAGGGGTTGCAGGTCTTGCAGCAATTGTTGGTTATCTAATTATGAATGTAACCATTGGTCTAGTGGCAGGCATTACTCCTGACATGGTAGCAACTAAAAATCCTGCTTACGCCATGGTCCTTGGTTATCCAACCTTACAAACCGGTGTGTTTGGTGGTATTATTGTTGGTATTTTAGCTTCTGTCATGTATAAGAAATATTACAACATTGAACTGCCATCTTATTTAGGATTTTTTGCAGGCAAGAGATTTGTACCCATTGCCACTGCGGTAGCGGCTTTGCTTTTAGGCGCAATTATGGTTTTTGCTTGGCCGCCGGTACAAAATGGTCTTACCGATTTTTCCCGTAATATGATTGATACGAATAAAACGTTAGCAGCCTTTATTTTTGGTGTGATTGAACGGTCCTTAATTCCCTTTGGTTTGCATCATATTTTTTATAATCCCTTTTGGTATCAGTTTGGCGAATATGTTAATAAAACGGGTCAACTCGTCAATGGTGACCAAAGTATTTTCTTTGCTCAGCTGAAAGACGGCGTTACTTTCACAGCAGGGACTTTTATGACGGGTAAATTCCCCTTTATGATGTTTGGTTTACCGGCAGCGGCTCTTGCTATTTATCATGAAGCAAGGCCAGAGAAAAAAGTTATGGTTGCTGGTATTATGGGTTCAGCGGCGTTAACCTCTTTTTTGACAGGAATTACAGAACCAATTGAATTTACCTTTTTATTTGTTGCTCCGTTGCTATTTGGTATTCACTGTGTTTTTGCAGGGCTATCCTTTATGACCATGCATATTTTAAATGTGAAAATTGGAATGACCTTCTCTGGTGGTGTTATTGATTATTTACTATTTGGCGTTATTCCCAATCGTACGGATTGGTGGCTAGTTATTCCTGTTGGTCTAGTTTTTGCCTTAATTTATTATTTTGGTTTCCGTTTTGCCATTCGCACTTGGGATTTGAAAACACCAGGGCGAGAAGTGGAAGACGAAGGGGCAGCTCTTAGTAACGCTACTGGTTATAGCTTAGCTACAGGTGTGCTTGCTGCTTTAGGCGGAAAAGAAAACCTTGGTAATCTAGATGCTTGTATTACTCGCCTGCGGGTGAGTGTCAAGAAAATTGAAGTTGTTGATAAGAATAAATTGAAGCAATTAGGGGCAGCGGGGATAATGGTCATTGGCGATAATTTGCAAATCATTTTTGGTCCAAAATCTGATCAACTGAAAACCCAGATACAAGATATTATTGATGGGAAAGTTGCTGCTAGCTATGATAGGGTAGAAGTAAGCAATACTCCTCAAACTACAGAGGGAACTCTTGGCAGATTTGTTGCTCCCTTAGATGGCAAAATAATGAGCATCCGTAATGTACCTGATCAAGTATTTTCTCAGAAAATAATGGGTGATGGTTTTGCCATTGAACCTAATAATGGTCATGTACTATCGCCTGTTGATGGGACTATTACTACCTTATTAGATAGTAAACATGCGGTGGGTATTACCGCTGAGAATGGCTTAGAGATTATTGTGCATTTTGGTATGGATACTGTTAACTTACAAGGGGAAGGGTTTACAGCCTTGGTCCAGGAGGGGGATACAATCACAGCAGGACAACCCATGCTTACTGTTGATTTTGCCACTGTAAAAGGAAAGGTGCCTTCTGTCATCACACCAATTGTCTTTACCAATCTTCCGGCAGGGAAAGTAGTTACAGTACAAGAAGGGCAAATTGTTAAACGAGGTGAAAGTGGTTTTATAACCATCCAGTAACAAGGAAACTCACAGGGTGTTTGCAAGGGGATTACAGCAAAGCAAACACTGCTGTGAGTTTTTTTGTATGAAAGGATATAAGTGAAAATTTATTAGTATTTACAAGTAAATACTTTCAAATATAACAGGAGATTAGGTGAAATAGAGAGAATAGAAGCATAATATAGGGATTGCCGTAGTAAATCTTTTCTTGCCAAGGGTATATAAAATTCAATGCTAAGACTCCCATAATTGGATGAATGTTTCTAATCTGTCAGGAGGTTATCTTATGGGAATAACAAAAATCTCTGCAAAAGAAATAGAAGAGCGGCTTAAAAATACAGAGCAATTATATGATGCGCTGCTTTATTTAGAGCAATTAAGTCATACTACCTTGGAAGAAATGTTAGAATACATACTTGAGATTGGGGTATCTATAACCAATAGTAAAATTGGCTATATTGTACGTTATAATGAAGACCTTAAAATGTTCACAGACTTTACTTGGTCGAAGGATGCAAAAGATTCATGTGAAATTTCGAATCAACAAATAGAATACAGGCTAGAAGAAACAGGATTATGGGGAGAAGTCATTCGCCAAAAGAAACCTATTATTACAAATAAATATGCTAAGAGTCCTAATGCTCAAGGGGGGCTGAATGGACATATTCCTTTTCATAGACATTTGAATGTACCTGTCCTTGTAAATGGAAAAATTATTGCTTTACTTGGGGTTGGCAATAAAGAAGTAACATACCATGAATATGACGTTAAAAATTTAGTGTTACTACTAGGGATCGGTTTGAAAAACTTGGCTCATGTGGAAAACGTAAAAAAGGTTGCTGAAAGCGAAAAACGTTTCCGGGGTACTTTTGACCAAGCCGCTGTCGCAATTTGCTATGCTGGTGAAGGTGGAAATTTTTTAAAGGTAAATAAGAAAGCATGCGATATTCTTGGTTATAGTAATGATGAAATGCTTAGGTTAAACTTTATGGATATTACCTATCATGAAGATTTGCACGATTATGATTTTTTGAAGAAAAAATTACTGGAAGGGCAAACAAATAGCTTATCTTATGAAAAACGATATGTTAAAAAAGATGGTACCATTGTGTGGTTAGATATTGCCTTATCATTAGTGAATGATGTTGGGGGAAAATGGTTATATTTTATCACGGCTCAGGATAGTACCGAGCGAAAACAAGCCGAGCAAATTTTGAGTGAGACCCAAGCCATCTTACAGGCGGCGATGGATAATAGTCAAGCTGGCATTGCTATTGTTGATGCTCCTTGCGGTAAATTACGTTATGTGAATAAGGCTGGACAAATTATTATTCATAAGTCCTATGACCAACTTAATGGTAATGTTGATATTAAAAATTACATTGCAAGTTGGAATATTATCCATCATGATGGAACTCCATTTCAAGAAGATGAAGGGCCGTTGGCAAGAGCTTTACATTATGGTGAAAGTTGTAGTAATGAGTTTATTATCAAGCAGGAAGGTTTTGAAGATCATATTGTCTGGGCGAATGTAGCGCCAGTCCGTAGTGAGTCGGGAGAAATAAAAGCAGGGATTGTTATTTTTCTTGATATTAGCGAACGCAAACATATTGAAGAGGCGCTACGTAGAGCGAAGGACGCAGCGGAACGAGCTAACGTTGCTAAAAGTCAATTTCTTGCTAATATGAGTCATGAAATTAGGACGCCCATGACGGGAATTATTGGTATGACGGACTTGGCTTTAATGACGGAACTAACAGAGGAGCAACGAGAGTTCTTAGAAATTGTAAAATCATCAACGCGATCCTTACTGCAGGTGCTAAATGATATACTAGATTATTCAAAAGTCGAGGCTGGAAAGCTGGATTTAGAAAAGGTAGAATTCCCTTTGACGGATGTACTCAATGAGGTTGTTGCATTATTTAGTGTTGTTGCCCAACAAAAAGGGTTAAGTATTCAATCAAAGGTTAGATCAGAAATACCTTCTATTCTCATTGGTGATTCCTTCCGCTTGCGGCAAGTTTTATCAAATCTGATTGGTAATGCAGTAAAATTCACCGTATACGGCCGCGTGGAAATTGAAACTTCTTGTGTCTACTTAAATGCCGAGGAGATTAAATTGAAGTTTGTGATATCGGATACTGGTATTGGCATTGCGAAAGACAAACTCGACCTTTTGTTTAGGAGCTTTAGTCAGGTAGATGATTCGAACACTCGGCAATTTGGTGGTACGGGTCTTGGTTTGGCTATTTCTAAAAAACTAACAGAATTAATGAATGGTGAAATTTGGGTAGAAAGTAAAGTTGGCAGAGGTAGTAAATTTTGTTTTACAGCCTTGTTTGGACTGGGGCAAGAACAAAACTTAAAAAAAATGGAAAATGCAAATCAAATATTTTTACAAGCAAAAACCAATAAACAGGTTCTGCTCGTAGAAGATGATGAGGTCAGTCGGAAAATTGTCAGTCTTATTTTACTCAAAAAAGGATTAGAAGTTTATATCGCAAAAAATGGGAAAGAAGCTGTGGAAATGGTGGAAAAACAAAACTTTGATCTAATATTTATGGATATAAATATGCCTTATATGGATGGTTATTCGGCAGTTACCTTAATAAGGCGGCAAGAAGAAATGCTCAATCGACATATACCAATTATAGCGTTGACAGCATATGCCTTGAAGGGGGACAGGGAAAAATGCCTAGCCATTGGAATGGATGATTATTTATCGAAACCGGTAGATATTAATGCATTAAATATCGTTATCGATCACTGGTTAGATTCGCCAACCAATTAATGCCAATCAAATAGTATTCGCAAAGCCTATATCCGTTCTGAGGAGATAGGCTTTTTGATTTAATTCGATAAAGTATACGATATATTAAAAAAAAGTGCTATAATACAAGGAATTACCAAGGTGGTTGTGGAACATTTTATGGAAATACATCATTCAGAGCCCATTATTATTTGAATAGGGTGGTGATAGAATGAGTGGCATTAAATCAATTAAGACCATATTTGCCTTAAGCATGATTCTCATGACGGTAGTTGTATTTAGTTTGCAAACTGGATTTAGCTATTATCAATTTAGTAAGGTGCTAGAGGAAAAGGTAATAGAACTGCTGGAAAATCAGGCACGTCACGAAGCTACTAAGCTTAAGGGGGATTTTTCCGCAACTGCGCAAACGGTAGAATCCTTGGCCCAAACTATTGAAGCACTCAATAGTTTTGATACAGAAAAAATCGTTGGTATTATGAGGCTTATTATGTCGAAGGACCCTCTTATCTTTGGTGGAGGATTTTGGCTAGAACCTTTTCGGTATGATGATAAACTTAAATATTATGGCCCTTATATTTATAGAACCGGAATTGATAAAGAATATCAGTTCACATGGGACTATAGTAATGAAAAATATGATTATTTTAAATATGATTGGTATGTAAAAGGCTTTGAACCGAATGTAAGAGTGGCTTGGAGTGAACCTTATATTGATGAAGTTTCGGGTGTAGCAATGATGACGGCAACAAGTCCCATTCGCAGAGAAGGGAAGGTTATTGGTGTAACAACTGTTGATGTTGGTGCGGAGAATCTAATTAGCTATGTTAATTCTATTAAGACAGGAAAAAGTGGTTATAGTTTTTTAGTGAGTAGTCAGGGGTTACAAGTTGCAAGTTTAGTTAACCAGCAGGAACTTAAAATTGAAAATACTGAGGAAAATATACAATCCTTAAAGGAAATTGCGGGGGCAGCTCTTAGTCAAGAACATACGGGAATTCGAAAGACCGTTTTAAATGAACAAGAAGTGATGGTAGTATTCACCCCCATTGGTGAAACAGGACTACGCTTGGTTATGGTAATGCCTGTCGCAGAAGCCTTTGCTTCTGTACATTGGATGTTTATCGTTAGTATTATTGGTTTCCTTTTATCCGTTACCTTACTGACGGTTATGATTTTTCGCTTATTTGAACATAAAGTGGATTTACCTTTGCAAGCCTTGGCAGAATACGCAGAACGAATCACCAAGGGCGATTTTACTCATGCCATCCAAAAAACATCAGATGATGAAATTGGTCAACTCTGCCATGCTTTTAAGACTATGTCCGAAACCATTAAAAACAATATGGAAGTAATAGGTAATGCTAATTGGGCTTTGCAACAGGCCCATGATGAACTAGAAATTAAGGTTGAAATTCGAACGCAAGATTTACTAGCAGTGAATGAGGAAATGCAAGCTATAAATGGGGAACTAGCCCATACTTTAGAAAATTTGCGAGAGACACAGCTACAATTGGTTCAGTCTGCCAAGATGGCTTCCTTGGGCAGCCTTGTGGCTGGTGTTGCTCATGAAATAAATACTCCGATTGGCGTAGGGGTAACGGCAATCACTCATTTGCAAGAGATTACCAAAGAGTTTATCCAGTTATATGAAGTAAGGGAATTAAAACGGCAAGATTTGAAAAACTATTTAGTAGACTGTGATGAAGCTATCAAGATTGTTTTCTCTAATTTAGAAAGAGCATCTCACCTAATTCGCAGCTTTAAACAAGTATCGGTGGATCAGTCGAATGAAGTGGGCCGTGTGTTTCATGTAAAAAAATATCTTGATGAAATATTACTAAGTTTACAGCCTAAATTAAAAAGAACACAACATATTGTTACCATTCAATGTGATGAAGAGCTTAAAATGGATAGTTACCCAGGGGCCTTTGCTCAAATTATCACCAATCTAGTGGTTAATTCCTTGGTTCATGCTTATGATATGGAATCTACAGGGGAAATTAAAATTATTGTCGTCAAGAATGATGACAATCGAATATGCCTAACATATTCTGATGATGGTAAGGGGATGGAACCAGCAGTTGTAGAAAAAATATTTAATCCTTTCTTTACAACCAAACGCGGCAAAGGTGGGACGGGCTTAGGGCTATCTATTTTGTATAATATTATAACCCAGCAATTTGGTGGAACAATAGAATGTAGTAGTATTGTAGGAAAAGGTACCAGCTTTATGATTCAAATTCCCCTTATTGCACCTGGTAATGCTGAAAAAAGAGAATTAGTACAAACAGATACTTATTAAGAGTTGTTTTTCACATATTGTTTTGACGAATCTATGGAAGAGTCGTACAATTGAGGGAGAACATTGCAAGGAACTACAATTCATCTTAGGAGGCAAATGTGGTATATAATCCTACGAACCCAATGATTGTTCAAGGGGACTTTTCGGTATTATTAGAAGCCTATCATGAAGATTTTGAAAAGGTACGCATTGGGCTGGCACTTTTTGCTGATCTCGAAAAAAGCCCTGAACATATTCATACCTACCGTATTACCCCCTTATCCTTGTGGAATGCTGCAGCAACGGGGCAAACTCCTGACCAGGTATTAGAATTTCTAAGGCAGTATGTTAAGTTTCCCCTCCCCGATAATGTGTGTCGTGATATTAATGCTTATATGGGGCGGTATGGTTTAGTTAAATTACTAGCAGTGCCTACGATGGATCTTATGACAGATGAAAATACAATCATACCTGGAGAATTTTTATACCTGTATTCTCAGGATATTCCTACCATTTTAGCAATTGGTGGACATAAGGATACGAAAGGGGCATTTTGCCATAAACTCGACGACAATACCTTGGTGTTGCCTGCGGGAAAACGAGGCATTATAAAGCAGTTGTTGGTAAAAATCGGTTATCCTGTTGAGGATTTAGCAGGGTATATTGATGGTGAAGAATTAGAAGTTGGCTTACGTCAATATGATATAAATGGCTGCGCTTTTGCTCTAAGAGATTATCAGCGACAAGCGGTGGATATTTTTTATGACAAGGGTAAAACGACAGGAGGATCGGGAGTATTAGTATTGCCTTGCGGTGCAGGGAAAACGGTCATTGGGATTGGTGCTATGACGCAAGTTGGTATGAATACCTTGATTTTAACCACTTCAACGAGTGCTGTTCATCAATGGATGAGGGAAATCGTTGAAAAAACCACATTGCAGGTAGAAGAAGTAGGGGAATATTCAGGAGGAAAAAAGAATATTTGCCCTGTGACCGTTACTACTTACCAAATGGTAACCTATCGTCCTCATAAGAATGGTCCTTTTCCTCATTTTGAAATTTTTAATGCACGTGCTTGGGGGTTGATTATTTATGATGAGGTTCATACGTTACCGGCCCCAGTATTTCAGGTTACAGCTGAACTGCAAGCAAGACGTAGACTAGGTCTAACAGCTACCTTAGTACGGGAAGACGGCCGAGAAGCCGATGTCTTTACCTTAATTGGACCCAAAAAACTAGATGTTCCTTGGACTGAAATGGAGAGTGCTGGCTGGATTGCTACTGCAATCTGTACAGAAGTGCGTGTGCCTATGGATTTTGCCCTTCGCATGGAATGTGCTCAGGTGCCAGAAAAAATGGCCTATCGTTTTGAAGCAGAAAACCCTGATAAACTACAGGCCATTCAATACTTATTGCGTAAGCATGCTAATGAGGGTATACTAATTATCGGTCAATACATAAAGCAATTAGAAAATATTTCAGCGCATTTTAAATTTCCCTTAATTACAGGAAAAACGCCAACGGATAAACGAGATATTCTTTATGAAGATTTTCGTTCAGGACGGATTCCAGTCCTGGTAGTCTCAAAAGTGGCTAACTTTGCTATTGACTTACCGGATGCATCCGTAGGAATACAGGTTTCTGGGGCCTTTGGCTCGCGCCAGGAAGAAGCCCAGCGGTTAGGGCGAATTTTACGGCCGAAAAAAGATGGCAGAAATGCTTATTTTTATAGCGTAGTATCGAAGGATTCCAGGGAACAGGAATTCGCCC
>JAPUES010000168.1 GCA_027492445.1 Sporomusaceae bacterium
CTTTCCTGCATATAATAACGTTTAAAGGGCAATGTGAAGAACCCAACATTTTCTTCATTAATGTAACCAATTGTAATCTTTACATAAGAATTCCCTGCTGGGCGAAGATCCGTAATACCACTAACAAAAGCATACCCCTTCTCATCTTCACCAATTATAGCGTAAGCTGTTTCTCCAGACTTTAGCTTAACATTTGCCAGAAGAGGTGCTTTCCCTTCCTTAAAATGCAGGTCTACATATCTCCCCCTAAGAGCATCATAAGGGTCTACAGGGGCTGTGTTCCAAGTATACCGTTGACCAGTCTGCAGTATATCTTCCCAATGCCATCCCATATATAGCAGTACTGCCAATTGGATTATGGCCAGCCCTATAAACAGAAACATTCTTTTTTTCGCTTTCATTTTGTCACCTCTTTCTTGCGCCGCACCATTATCCAATTGGCAGCTAGGAAACAAGAACCTAGTACTACAAACACCAAACCCCGGGTAACAAAACTAAAATTAGCATCCAGAAAGCGCATTATAATTAATGCTGATACCAACAACATACCGATATTAAGAGTGCCAATAGCCCCTTCTCGTATACCCCTAAGAATAAAGTACACACTCAAAGAAAGCACATATGCATTACAAAGAAGGATAGCATTTATCCCGCTGTCATCCAAGAGTAATAGTAAAAAACCTATCCCAGCTATCACAGGTGCTGCGCTCAAAAAGAGATGTCTACTCTGGTTTCTATTTACCAGCTTATTCCCCAAAAACACTGTTATTGCCAATAGCAATAATGCTAAAATAATCTCCATCTTTCCTAAAGAAGAATAATCCACCTTGAGGGATAGCCACATATCTTGAAAGGTTAGTAAAAAGGATAATCCAATACACCCTATAAGCCCAATTACCTTAAAAGGCATTTGCCAAATCTTTGCAGTTTCATTGAACCATAGCACACCAATAAAATAGGTTATGGCAACTAAGTTGGCATCAATGAAGAAAGAAAGTTGGGTCATATAAGTTCCAAAGGCCATTCCAAATGCAATATAAAAGCAAAAAATGAAAATCCATGAAAATAGCACAATAGGGTTCGCATAAGCATCTTTTTTTACTAGTTTTCGATAATAGGGCCCCAGAAAAGCCAATAGAATCCATATGAACTGCTTATCAATGCCACTAGTTTCTTTAGTAACTACCCAAATGGTTACCCCAATCAAGTACAGTAACGCAGGAGTCTTAACTTCCATTATATACACTAACGGAATGGATACTAACATCCAAATAAGTATATAGTTACTAAAATCATCGGCAAGATGATAGGTTTGCCCAATTATTGCAATAGAAGCACCTATAGTTACCATTAGAAAAGCAGATGCACTTTCTGTCCATGCAGCATTATCTTTCTTAAACCAAAGGGCAATACCTGAGACACTCTGTCCTAGTAGTAATATGCCCAACGCAATCACTGTTCGTGCCATTTTATCTAGTTGCTCCCAATTATGAGCAAAAATGAGGATAATACCTAATCCTATTAGGATTGCCCCGATAAGACCAAACAAAGTAAGGGCCGTCCTACTACTAAACCTCTTATCGACAGGTCCATAATGGCTTTGAATTAATTCTATACTCCCCCTAGGTATAATTCCTTTTTCCACTAATTCAGGTAACTGTTCATACAGCCACACCACTGCTTTCTTATTCACCTTTCTGTCACCACCTTATTAAATTAGCTTTCCGTACTATTGTATCTTTAATACCTTTCCTATATTTTCTCTCTCTAGAAGGTAAAAGCCTGCACATGCTAATCAATATAACCATTTATATTCACCATGAATAATAATTTAAAAATATGAAAAACTAAGAGTAGGATAAATTTTTAGGAGGGCTAAAGCTATGGAAAAAAAGTTAGCTCGACGAAAAAGCCTACGCCGAAAATATAAAGGTTATGCAGCGGCTGTAATCGGTACTGCCATTATGACTGGGGCAGCACTACCTGGCATCCCCCATGTTTCTAAAGCCTCTGCTGCCGAAAAATTTTCTTCTCCCATAACAAGCGAGCAAACAACAATGCTCAATAAAGGTGGTTGGCATGAACACAAGAATAGTTGGCCAAGTTCTGATGACAACCAAGCCTGGTATGAAAATGGACGTATCTATTATTTAAATGATAATGCCCCCACACATCGACATTATCGAGATGAACATTTTCAGTACCTTATCAGTCCTATTGAGTTTGTAAAAGACCATGGGGTTAACTTAGGTTTTGATGCTGATCGGGATTCTTTTACCATCCTCCACCAATCCCATCGGAAAGCCACGGTACAGGTAATTAAGAAGGATACGGGACAACGTTTTAAAGTAGATTTAGAACGCAGTCACCAAGACTGGAAAGTTGTCGTCTTACGAGGTATTGGCGATGCCCATTTCCCAGCATCCTATCGTATGTTATAGTTTTTTTAATTCACATTTTAAATAAGCTAGGGCACCCATTGGGCGCCCTAGCTTATTTGCCTACTAAAAGACTGTTCTTTAACTTATAAAATTACCCTCGAACTAAATATTCAAAAAGTATTTTGACATCTTCTGGTTCCGAGGCCACAATTTCAATTTCATCAATTTTTGCTTCGCTAAATATTTTAGATAAAGCAAGATATTGGCATAATTTCGATTTTAAATTTAAGCGATCGCCCTCCGAGGTTACTAATTCAATTTTCCCCTGGCACTGATCAACGACTTCCATAAACCTTTCAACATTTGTAATACCAATTATTTTCATAAATATTCCTCCTATTCATTACTGCTCTATTGAATAAGGTATAATGAATAGCTGTTCGTCACCGTCTCCTCTTATTCCTGCCTGTTCTATCCCTTTCAATCACTCCACCAACTTATTCATCTAGCATTTTATTCACCCGATATGAATAAAATAAAAAACCAACAAGCAGCATAATATAAAACATGTTGGATAACAGATGTCCATGCATGGTATATCACCTCCTTATTCGTAGCGTAAAGCATCAATAGGATCTAGTAGCGCCGCTTTTCGTGCAGGATAGATACCGAAAAACAAGCCAATGATAACCGAAAAACCAAAGGCAATTACAATGGCAAGAGAAGATATAATTGTTTTCCAGCCAGCAAGAGTTGAAATGCCATAGGAGGAAAGGATTCCTAAGACAATACCAAGGAAACCGCCGGCTACGCTAATAACCACTGCTTCTATTAAAAATTGCAGTAAAATATTGTAATACCCAGCTCCAAGGGCTTTTCGGATACCAATTTCTCGCGTTCGTTCCGTAACGGATACTAGCATAATATTCATAATACCAATACCACCAACTAATAAGGATAAAGCAGCAACAACACCTAGCAATAAGGTAATCATACCTGTCGTTGCATCGGCTGTCGCCATGACAGCAACCATATTTTGCACCTTAAAGTCATCCGGTGTCATCAATGGTAATTTATGCCGCATTCTTAGGAGGGTTGTAATATCCTCTTGGGCTTGGTTAATGGCCTCAGTGCCTGCAGCCTGCACATTGATAGTTTGAACATAGCTAATGCCCAGCAAACGTTCTTGCGCAGTCGTCAAGGGAACAATAATCATATCATCTTGGTTCCCGCCCATCGACTCGCCCTTACCTTCCAGTACGCCCACTACACGGAAGGGGGCTTTATTAATTCGAATGGTTTGCCCCACTGGATTTATACCAGCAAATAGATTATCTGCCACTGTTTTACCTAGCACTGCCACCCGCGCTCGCGTTTCAAGGTCTTGATTGGTAAAGAAGGCACCCTCTTGTACATTGTAACTCCGCACACCTAAAATATCAGGTGTTGTGCCTTGCACACTGGTCGTCCAGTTTTGATTGCCAAATACCGCTTGATACTGACGACTTACAGCGGGCGCTACTAAATTTACGCCAGATACTTCCTGAATAGCTATGGCATCCTTGGCATTTAGGGTTATACCGGATCCCGCAGCTTGCCGAGAGCCTCCCGCCGAAGCGGTACCTGGAGTGATGATTAGTAGGTTACTGCCCAGTCCCGCAATCGAACTTTCTACCTTATCTCGCACCCCCATCCCAATAGAAACCATGGCAATAACTGCCCCTACCCCAATAATAATTCCCAGCATAGTGAGCATGGCTCTAAGTTTATTGGCCCGCAGTCCAGCTAAGGCAATACGAATGCTTTCGCCAAACATAGCTTCACCTCACTTTCCATTCATCCCGCTCAATTCGTCCATCCCGCACATAAACAACTCGTTTGGTATACTCTGCAATATCTGGTTCATGAGTAACTAAAATAATTGTCCGTCCCTGGGCATTGAGTTCAGAGAATATAGCCATGACTTCAGCCCCTGCTTTGGTATCTAAGTTACCTGTAGGTTCATCCGCCATAATAATTGTTGGATCATTAACAAGAGAGCGAGCAATTGCCACACGTTGCCGCTGACCGCCAGAAAGTTCGTTCGGCTGATGATTCATTCGATCTTCCAATCCGACCATGGTTAGCACCTTCGTCGCTCTAAGAATACGCTCTTTTTTTTTCACCCCAGCATAAACCATCGGCAGTGCTACATTTTCTAGGGTAGACATGCGTGGCAAAAGGTTGAAACTTTGAAAGACGAAGCCAATCTTTTGATTACGAGTAATGGCTAATTGATCATCATTTAATGTCGCTACTTCTTGGTTATCCAGCTGATAAGATCCACTTGTTGGTCGATCTAAGCAGCCTAATATATTCATTAACGTAGACTTACCCGACCCTGACGGCCCCATAATCGCCGTAAATTCACCAGGGCTGATGCTTACTGTGAGACCAGCTAAAGCATTGACGGTTTCACCCCCAAGCTTATATACCTTGGTAACATTAGACAGTAAAATTGACATGCTAAACCCCTTCCTTAACGACCCATACCTGGAATCATACCGCCACCCTTGCCGCCTTGTCCGCTAGTTGTTGACTGCGGTTTAATCTGTGACGCTAAGACCTCTTGTCCTTCTGTCACTCCGCTCACAATCTCAATTTTGTCATCACCAGCAATTCCTGTTGTCACAAGGGTACTTTGGGTTTTCCCCTTCTCCACCACCATTACATATTGCTGCCCATTATTCCCTTTTATCGCCGCCAGCGGCACAAGCAAGGTATTTTTACTTTCAGCGACGCGAATCGAAACCCTCGCTGTCATAGTCGGTTTCAATAAATTTTCACTAGCATCTACATCAACCAAGACGCTATAATACACAACATTAGATTGCACTGTGGCCTTTTGGGATACATTGGATACTACCCCACTAAAGGTTTTATCTGGATAAGCATCCACTGTAAATGATACCTTTTGGCCTAGTTTTATGCGCCCAATATCAGATTCATCTACTTGGGTTTGGATTTGCATCTTAGACATATCGGCGACTGTAAGTAGTACCATAGGTGTCGATACACCTGGCGCTACTGCTTGGCCTGCTGGTATGGGTTTACCGATTACCTGTCCCGTAATGGGAGTACGGATAACCGTTTCATTTAACTGGGATATGGCATCGTTATAGGTCGCCTGAGCAATAAGATACTCAGTACGACTAGCATCGAGCTGTTGCTCTGATACGGCGCCAATATTTTGCAAGCGCTCATTACGTGCAAAATTACTAGCAGCGTTTACCTGGCGAGCTCGCGCCTGATCCACTAAGGCCTGCAAATGGGTATCATCAAGGGTTAACAACACTTGCCCTGCTGTAACCTGATCATTTTCGTGAACCTTTACTTCTTTAATCAAGCCTGAAATCTTAGAACTCACGTCAACGATACTAACAGGGGAAATTGTCCCTGTAGCTGAAACCAGGGAAAGGGCATCACCACGCTCTACCTTGATTGTTGGACCTAGTATAACTTCAGCCGGTTTTCCTTTATATAGATAAACCCCACTGCAAACGGCGATTAGGATAAGACCACTTACCAAAATCCACTTTTTGTACTGTTGAAATTTGCCCCACACTAATGTCATACCTTCACTCCTATCATTTCACTCCTAGGCCAACAGCTTTTTCTAGTTTCGCCTTATTCACATTGTAATCATAAGACGCTTGTGTAGCGTTGGTATTGGCTTGGGTGAGAGCCATTTGTGCATCAATAACATCAATATTCGTACCGACACCAGCATAATATTTGGTTTGGGAAACTTTTAAATCTTCTACCGCCTTGCTGACTGCCACTTGGGATGTTTCAATGCGCGACTCCGCTTCTTTCATACTGAGATAGGCTTGACGAACTTCGAGTTCAATCCCTTCCCTGATTTGCTGATCCCCCGCCCGAACCTTATCTTCATTGGCTTTGGCCGCTTTCACTTTTGCCGTTGTTACACCAGCATCAAAAAGATTCCAATTGGCCGAAACACCAATGGACCAATTATTATTCTGTCCTGGGAAATCAGAGCCACTGAGTCCCTCACTTCCACTGACTGCTACTGTCGGTAATCTGTTGCTATTAGCAATCTTAATACCCGTTCTGGCAATCTCAATATTATCTTTCGATTGTGCAATTTCTGGCCGTTTTTCTTGGGCCATCTTAATACTCTCTTCCAATGACATTTCATATTTAACATATGTTAGATCATCTTTCATGATATTTTGACTATCTAGCGGCATACCTATCACATTATTAAAACTAGCTACCGCCACATCATAGTTATTTTGCGCCTTCGTCAGATTTTGCTGGGCATTGGCAAGTTCTACTTCCGACCTCAGTACATCAGATTTAGCAATGGTTCCTACTTGGTATTGCGCCTCTACATTCTTTAAATGCTCTGTTAAACTATCCACCGTTTGTTGATTTACTTTCACTACATTACGACCTTGTAATACATTGTAATAAGAAGTGGTAGTATCTAGCCTTAGCTGCTCTTCTACCTTCGTTACCCCTAGATTGGCTATATGCGCACCAAGTTTTGCTTGGTCAATTTGTCCTTCCACCCGTCCTCCTGTATAGATTGACCAATTGAGTTTTAAGGAAGTATTAAAACTATTGCTAGGCAATGAACCTGGTCCATTTAATGCCCGGTTACCACTATTTAGTAAAGATAAGGTCGGTAGTTTACCCCCTTCATTTTCCCGAATTCCCCACATGGCTTTCTCTTGATCGGCCAGAGCCATATGAATGGATGGATTGTTTTTCAGCGCTATTCCAATACTTTCCTCTAAGGACAGCTGCGGGGTGTCAGCTAGTGCCATTCCCATATTAAAAAGCACTAAACCTGCCGCTACGAATGAAGCCTTCCTTTGTATTCCGTATTTTTTAGATGACATTTAAAGATCCTCCTTCTTTACCATCCTAAGTAACACTTTTGAGTTTACTTCAGTCTACCTTGCTATTTTTTGATTTTCTTTAGATTCCAACTGGTAAATAAAAGGCAAGAGAAAGGCACTGCCATTAGTACCTTCTCTTGCCTTTCCTTTTCCTATTTTTCAATAGGCAAAGTAATATTAAATTGAGCGCCCCTGCCGAGTTCACTTTCGACCCAAATCTTCCCCCCATGTTTTTCAACAATCCAATGGGCAATTGCCAGCCCTAGTCCAGCTCCACCTGCTTCCCTAGAACGAACTTTATCACCACGAAAAAAGCGATCAAACACCTTACTTTGCTCTTCTGCTGTAATGCCAATTCCTGAATCGATTACCTCAATATAAGCCATACCAGATTGTTTATAACATAACAAGTGAATCTTGCCTTGAGGATATGTATATTTAATTGCGTTATCTAAGACAATGACTAGCAGTTGATGGATTCGTTCTTTATCAGCTACGACTCGGATTTCATCCTTCATGCTTACAGATAAAGCAATGTTTTTCATCTTGGCTAAGGGTTGGAATTGCTCGGCAATGGAAGTAATCACTTCCTGTAAGTTAAAAAAAGTCATTTGTAATTCAATCTCATTCGCATCGGCCCGAGCTAATGTAAATAAGGTGGAAACCAATTTTCTCATGCGGCTGGTCTCGCGAATCACATTGGTAATGCGAATGGTTTCTTCCTCAATGGAATGTTCAGGATGGCGAAGCAATAACTCCGCGTTACTTTTAATAATAGCCAAAGGAGTACGCAGCTCATGAGAAGCATCTGCCACAAATTGCTGTTGTTTTTCCCAGGCTGCTCGAATGGGTACTAAGGCACGTTGGGCTAAATAATACCCCGCTGGAAGAATGAGCATCATTCCGACCAATTGCCCCATTACAATAATAAACATAACTTTCTTTAATATCCCTACTTCTGCATCAACAATACTAATGGTAATGACTTCTGTAATGGGAGAAGTTATTTCATTTCCTCCCAGCAAAACATTGTCCCTATCTTCGTAAGGAAAACTTAGTACCCGATAGCTGTGATTCTCAATTTTCTTAGTTACGGCATGATTCATATGCTCTTTTTCAAAGAAAGCCATAATTCCAGCTATACCTTCGATAGGAAAGGGATAAAAATTGATAATGCGTCCCTCTCTATCCCGTAATAAAACCAAAATCCGCGGTTCAAAAAAAACAGGGGGAATGATCCCGCTTCCCGGCCGGCCATTACTAATATGAAAACTTTTTCCTTTATGCTTCATAGCTTGGTCAATATCATCAAACAATTGCCGGGCTACGTATCCGTATAATAATATGCCAAAAGCAATAAACAATACTAAGAATACAATAGAGTTAAGAATGGTTAAACGAAGTAAGGTTTTCGTAAACATTATTTCTCCTTTAGCATAAAACCAGCGCCACGAACGGTCTGAATAAGTGTATCCTGTCCATAAGGAGACATTTTCTTACGAAGATAATGAACATATAAATCCACAATTCCAATCCCTGTTTCTGAGTCTAGCCCCCATATACGATCAAAAACCTGTTCTCTGCTCAAAATTCGTTCCTGATTAACAATTAGATATTCTAGTAGTTCATACTCTTTACTCGTTAGCTGCAACGCCTGGTCTTCTATAAAACCATCCTTACTCTTAGAGTTCATAGAAATAGCGCCATAGGAAAGTTCCCCTTCTGTGCCAATCCCTCCTTTACGTCTTAGTAATGCTTTCACTCGTGCGAGAAGCTCTGGTACGGCAAAGGGTTTTACTAAATAATCATCAGCGCCGCAGTTTAGACCTCTCACCTTATCTTCTACACTATCCTTTGCCGTCAGTAGTAAAATAGGTACCATATTCCCTTGACCTCTTACAAGTTTCACAATTTCCAAGCCGCTTATTTCTGGTAGCATAATATCTAGAATCAATAAATCATAGATACCTTGCTCTGCCAAATACAAACCTTCATCACCAGTCCCCCTATCCTCAATGAAATAGTTATCTTCCTTAAGCACAGCTACAACTGCCTCTCGTAGCCTTGGGTCATCTTCGACAACTAATATTTTCACCTTATGCCTCCACGCTGATAAAATAGTTTCTAGGCTTATAGTGTATCCAAGTATTAGACCTCTCATTTATCATTCTTATAAAAAAATAGTCCTACAAACCATCATGGTCTGTAGGACTATCATTATTTATATTGATGTTCTTGTAAAAAAGCATTGATGGAATCTGCAATAATCTTCTTACCTGAAATATCAGGATGAAGTCCATCTTCCCCATACTCCGTTAGTAAAATACCTTCTTCATTTGCTAAATACAAATAGGTTTCCACAAAATTAGGTTGTCTTCTAATAAAATAATTTACTTTTCCTAGTTCATCTTTCCAACCTTTTGCAATCGAATAATGAAACACCCTTTGAATTCGTTCTGGATTCATGGGTGGCAAAGTCAAAAAGATTGGGGTAATGCCATTTTGTTTACATTTAGCCTTAATGATTTCCAGAGATGCAATAACGCTTTCTCCAGATCGGCCTTCCCGAATGCTATTTGTACCACCAAGCACTAATAAGTACTCAGGAGTAAAGGGAAGGACATCTCTGTCAAAACGTTCTACTAACATTTCAATTGTGTCGCCGCTTTTTCCTAAGTTTTTCACAGGAAAAGGTAAATAGGACACGTATTCATATCGTTCGTCGGAAGGAGGATTAGAAACAGCCCCGCCGCCATGAGAAATACTATCCCCAAAAACCGCCCAACGATAATGCTGCCTAGTCACAGTAAAAGAAATTGCATCGGAATAGATACCGATAGGCTTATTCTCCTCATCCATAGCCCGTACTCGCCAATAATATTTTCCCGTTTCCCTATAAGCATGAAGATCATAGCAATTAAAACCGCCTTCCACCTGATAAGAGCGAATTCGATAGGCAGACGCTGCAATCCCATTGGGGTTTTCCGGTAAGCGATCCGTAATTTCTACTTCATAGCGGGAGGCACCTTGCACAGGTATCCACGCATATACAGG
>JAPUES010000169.1 GCA_027492445.1 Sporomusaceae bacterium
CGCAACTGTTAGAAAAAATGGTTTCAGGTCATTATGTCGGTGAACTAGTACGTATCATTGCCTGTGATTTATTGAAGGCTGGTTTGTTTGCAACTAGTCGCGGTCAAAGCATCTTAACGACTCCCTACCTTCTCAATGGTGCCCATATTTCTCTTTTGCAAGAAGATAGTACCAAGGACCTCTCTCTGATCGCCAACTGGCTAGAGGAAAGCCTAACTATTACAAATTCATCCCTTCAAGATCGAGAAGCCCTCAAAAAAATTGCGGCTTTAATATGTACGCGCTCAGCGCGATTGGTTGCCGCAACCTACGTAGGTATCCTACAGCATATTGACCCTCAACTTGAGAATTATCATAATATCGCAATTGATGGATCACTTTATGAAAAAATGCCCGGTTATGCAAAAGACATTCAACAGGCTCTAGATGAGGCTTTAGATTCAACAGAAAGAAAAGTAACTACAACCTTAACAAAAGATGGTTCGGGCATAGGTGCTGCTATCGCTACTGCCATTGCTGTACATAACCATCCATAATATGTAATTTTTCATACATAGAAATAGTCCTTAGATAGTATTCTTACTGTCTAAGGACTTTTTAGTTGATGGCTAGCAGTTAAAGCTCTTCCTGAATCATCGATATGAAATATTTATGAATCCGATCATCCTTTGTCAATTCAGGGTGAAAGGCGGTCACAAGTATATTATCCTGCCTGGCAATAACAATTTTGTCCTTTACCCTCGCCAATATTTTTACCCTCTCATTTGCCTGTTCAATATAGGGGGCACGAATAAAGACTGCTTGTACTGGACTTTCCCCAAACTCTGGAACAAACAGAGAAGCCTCAAAGCTTTCTTGCTGACGGCCAAAACCATTGCGTCGTACCGCTACATCCATCAGTCCTAAGCGCGGTTGATTCCTACCGACGATTTCCTTGGCCAATATAATCATACCCGCACAGGTCCCATAGATAGCCATTCCTTGGCTGGCCCTGACCTTTATTTTTTCCATGAAACCCCACTGCACCATTAGCTTACCAATGGTAGTACTTTCTCCGCCCGGAATCACCAGACCATCTACATCATCAAGTTCCTCAGGTTTTCGAATCTCTACAGCTGTAACCTTACAACGTTCAAGCATCCAGCAATGTTCTCGAAAGGCACCCTGTAATGCCAAAACTCCTATTTTCATATCTTCCTCCAGTAACTTGCTTTATTACCAACCTCGTTCTTGCATGCGTTCATGATCAGATAAGGTAGAAATTTCAATACCAACCATCGCCTCGCCAAGATCACGAGAAATTTCAGCAAGGATCTTAGGATCATTATAATAGGTAGTCGCTGCGACAATAGCCTTTGCTCTTTTCACAGGATCTCCAGATTTAAAGAAACATGAACCTACGAATACACCAACGCAACCAAAGAGCAACATAAACGCTGCATCCGCAGGAGTAGCAATACCGCCTGCCGCAAAGTTAACCACTGGTAAACGACCTAATTTCTTAACTTCCATTACAATTTCTAGTGGTGCACCAATATTTTTTGCAAAGGCAGATACTTCTTCTATTGGTAAGTACTGCAATTGGCGTATCTCACTCATAACCATTCGGATATGTTTTACGGCTTCAATTACGTTGCCAGTACCAGGTTCGCCTTTTGTGCGAATCATAGCTGCCCCTTCCCCAATACGACGCAATGCTTCACCAAGATTTTTGGCACCGCAGACAAAGGGAACTTTAAACGGATGCTTATCAATATGAAATTTATCATCTGCTGGCGTCAATACTTCACTTTCATCAATATAATCTACCCCTAATGACTCTAAGATTTGTGCTTCTACAAAATGGCCAATTCTACCTTTTGCCATAACTGGAATAGTTACAGCTTCCATAATGCGCAACACAATACTAGGATCAGCCATTCGTGCGACACCGCCTGCTGCACGAATATCTGCTGGTACACGCTCTAAGGCCATAACAGCACAAGCTCCTGCTTCTTCCGCTATTTTTGCTTGTTCAGGGGTGGTTACGTCCATAATTACACCGCCTTTGAGCATTTCTGCCAAGCCGGCTTTTACACGAAAAGTTCCTTGTTCCATATGATTTTACCTCCAATATTTGTTTTTATTTTAAATCCTAGTACAAATAAGGACTTTAAAAAACTACAATTGTATTATAAAATATAACAGACCCTTTTAAAATATACAGAATCAAGGTTTTCGTTAGGTACAGATTGGAGGATTTATACACTATGAATTTAATAATACTAGAATCCAAGAAAAATATTCCCTTATATGTGCAGCTCTATAATTACTTCAAAGGTGAAATTGAGGAACTCCGGCTGCCCCAAGGTGAAAAACTGCCATCCATTCGTGGTCTTGCCAAAAGCCTTTCTGTCAGTAAAGTTACAGTGGAAAAGGCCTATCAACAGCTAGTGAGTGAAGGGTATATTGATACTAAAGACCGTTCTCGATATATTGTGAATAAATTTGATAAGTTTATTTGCAAAAATACAGCTATTGTTATTTCCAATAAGCAGGATACTAAGGATTTAGCAGTAAAGAGTAGCATCCTTTATGATTTTTCAAGTGGTGAAATGGATATTGACGGCTTTGACTTTTCCCTCTGGAAACGCTATATAAGTAAATCTTTTCTGCAAAAAGAACGTCTGGTGGGTTATGGAAATATAAAAGGCGAGGAAGAATTACGCCTACAAATTGCAAAATATATTCAAAAATCCAGAGGCGTTTATACCCATAGTTCCCAAATTGTAATTGGTGCAGGGGTACAAAACCTTTTGAGTATTCTCTGTAGTATATTAAAACCAGAAAATAATAGTATTGCTTTTGAAGAACCAGGATTTAAAAACGGACGGCGAATTTTTGCAGATAATGCTTTTATGATTAAACCGATTGAAATGAAAAAAGATGGTATCAATATGGAAGAGTTGCAAAGCAGTGGTGAAAGGCTTGTCTATGTAAGTCCCTCACATCAATTCCCAACGGGTTATATTATGCCCATTGGCAGAAGAAATCAATTATTACATTGGGCTGAAACCCAAGATGGTACAATTATTGAAGATGATTATGACAGCGAATTTCGTTACTACGGTCGTCCCATACCAGCATTAAAAGGACTTGATAGTAGAGAGAATGTAGTATATTTAGGTTCCTTTTCAAAGGTCATACCACCTTCTATCCGTATTAGCTACATGGTCTTGCCAGATAAATTTCTTAAAATTTACGAAAAAAAATCTTCTCTCTATAATCAAGCCGCTTCCACCATTGAGCAGCTTGCTCTTGCTGAGTTTATGTCAGATGGACATTTAGAACGACAAATTCGCAGACTCCGCAAACTGTATTATGAAAAAAGTCGAATCTTTTTTGATGCCGTTAAAACTATTTTAGGCGAAAATGTTGAAATAACTGAAAATGAATCAGGACTTCATACACTACTGACGGTAAAATCATCCTTATCAGCAAAAGAACTACAAGAAAGAGCACTTACCCAAGGTTGCCGCATCGCTCCTGTGGAAGATTATTATTGGGAAGTTCCTTCTGAGAAATTACCACAAGTAATTTTATATTTTTCTAAAATACCTGCAGGTGAAATGAAGGCGGCCATTACAAGCTTAAAAGCCGCATGGTTTGCCTAATCATTAAAGCTTACTTAACTATTTACAAGTCTATTTCTTACGGATTCTACGATTTCCCTGGCAAAGGGCCCCATATTACCATCTGCATATGCTTTGAGAGTACCAGCTGCCACATGCCTGATAGCACTTTTTATAATATCCTTGTCCGTAATACCTTCCTCTCTTAACCGTTCTTCAATGCTTACAGCGGCCTCAAGAGCCCCCTTTGCAGCTGTTTTATTAATGAAATGTACAATATCTGCCTCACCAACTAAGACTTGCCCTATTCTTTGAAAAAGCTCTATCATCTGCGGCACTATCTCTACTGGTGATTTATTGATAATAATTACAGGACGCTGCCCTAAGGCCATTTCATCAGCTTGCCCAATAAACTTAATGGATATGCATTTTACATGAGATGCAACAATCTCATCTAGCATATACTGAGCTATATTGGTAGCAATATTAATAATAATCATTGGGTGGGGGCTTTGATTAAATTCTTTTATACAGCCGATTACTTCATTGTCTGGGACCGCTAAAATAAGGACTCCAATTTTCTCCATATCTTTTAGATTAGTTACCATTCTACTATTGAGTTCTTTTGCCATTTGGCATAGGTGCTCAGAATTTCTATCAAATAAACAAAGCTTTACATGTCCGATTAACAACTTTGCTAGAACGCTACCCATACGCCCGACTCCGACTAATCCTATTTCCATATACTCACCTCGCTTATATTCTATGGAGAATCTAAACCTTAGGTGCTGGAATCCCGATCATACTTTTTCACAACTTAGCATGAATCTTACTGATTTCTTGTTCATTGATAGCACCGAACCATGACCTGAGCTTAAGCTGTGCTTTATTTCTTACTTCATTGTCAATATACATTGCTACCGTTGCTAAAGCCATTAGCAATACTCCAAAATCGTCACTGTAACCAATTAAGGGCAGTAAATCCGGGATAATATCAAGGGGTGCAATAAAATAACCTAAGCTTCCTATTATAATGGCCTTTGCTTTTAAAGGTACATTTTCTTTTTGCAGGGTATAATAAAGTAGCAGTGCGACATATACAAGTTTGACCCCTATTTTCACAGCGTATTTTTTCAATTTATGCAATAATACCTCCCCTGAATATTTATTGCTATATCCTGTATTGTTACTCATAGTATTCCCTCCTTATAATAAATCATTAACCAGCTTCTATACCTGAATGAAAGAATCCTTCTGCAGTGCAGAAGGATTCTTTTATTAGTAACTTTCCCCTTTAAATTCACTAATATTCAATATGCTTTCTTTGGTATCATTTGCTATTATTTCTACTACATCGCCAACCTTTGCTAGTGGCACTTTTGCTGAGGTATTGGAACTACCAATAAAAATTCGATTATCGCCCTCTAGCATAAAGTAGAAATAGGATTCCCCACCTTTTACTACTTGAGAAACACGGCTGAGTTTTCCTTTTAGCTGTATTGGTTTTAAATCTTGACTTGGAATAAATTGATTCCCTTTGCTAGCCAAAACCTGTTGATAAGTACGTAGACTACTTTCAATATCGGGTCCTACACCGACTAGGTTATAGTTTTCTACAGAAATAAACGCCACGGCCTTTAGCAAACCTTCTTTATCTTTCATTGGCGAAATATAGGTAGGGACACCAGCAATATTATACAAAATAGGATATCCTGAGCGATAACCTTTTTCTTGTACTTGCCCCTCTGCTGATTTTTTGGCACCAGATTCATCAGCACCAGATACTTTATACCATCTTGCTTCTTTTGTACGTGAATTTACCATAATAAATCCAACAGAACTGCCATCTTTACCGGAAGATGTAATACCTGTATACCAATACACGGTATCATCATTACCATAAATCAAATGAAGTTCATCACCTGTTGGTTTTAATGTACCTGTTTTTGCAAAAACACTATTCCAAAAACCATTAATATACTCGCCCCAGTCTCGGATTTGCTTATATATGAAACTCTCAGGCTGCACCCGATCAATCCAGCGCGGAATGTTTTCAATTGTATATCTTGCAATCTCACCAGTTTGGGCGTTTACAGTAACTGCCCCTACTGCATCCGAGCCATTATAGCCTATTTTATTTTTATACAAGCTTACTACCCAATAAGGATTTAAATCATCATCCACTTCAAAAGAATAATCAGCAAGACCTATGTTAAACAGGCCTTTAAAATATAAAAAGCGGGGTAAATAATCAAAGAAAAAGCCCTTCATTTGATATTTTAAATAAACTTCTTCCCCACCTACATTTTGAATCAGCCTTACATCTTGAGGATTTGTCGCTGATATCATTACATACCCTTTACTCCCCTTACTATGATTGGTTAGCCATTGAAAAAAACCTCTATGTTCTAAGGGTGCTACATAATACAATTTATTTTGTACCTTTTGCAAGGCCAATTCTCCTAGTTGTGCCTCACTGCCTAAGGCCGGAACTTCGCCAATCTTCTTATCGGCTAGCTTACGAGCTGTTTCTTCATCGACAATTCGTATATGTGCTAAGTTAATTGGCTCAACATCAGCGGTAAATGAGCTTTCTTTTACATCCCCAATCAGATTTCGATAGGAATTGCTATACAGAATAGGAGCACTAGTCAAGATTGGAAGAATCAACAAATTGCCAATACCAATCACAAGTAATGTAACGCCTATAATCCCTATGGTTCTATATTTTTTAAAATTCTTTCCATTATTTTGGTAGTCAGCTATATCTACAATATTGGCCCGCTCTTGAAAAACTTGAGGAAACATTTTCTTAATAATTTCCCCCCACGTGGTCTTAGCAACAAACTGTCTAAATTTACTAAGTAACATTAAAGCCGAAATAAAAATAAACAATATTCCCCAGGCAATAATCAAATTCGACCAGCCAACAAAACCTACTGCTAATACTGGCATCTCCATAAAAAAGTATAAAAAATTTACAATGAATAATAATACTATTAGAAATGGCAACACATTTTTCACTCCTTAAACATCAGTTTTTAGTACTCTTATATTATTCGCCAAATAGCCTGTCTCATCCTGCAAGAAGCTAGTCAAACTCCTTAATTTATTGTTTACATAGCCTTAACATATATTTATCATATTCTTCAAATTATCTATGTTATAATTAAATATATTCTGAAAGGTAGGTGTTTTTATGAAAACGATTGCTTTAATTGCCCATGATCGAAAAAAAGAAGCCATGCTTGCTTTTGTCCGTCAGCATCATGATCTACTGATTCAGCATGAGTTACTCGCCACTGCCACTACAGGACGCCTTATTAAAGAAAATACAGACTTAAATGTTACGACTTATTTATCGGGACCACTAGGAGGCGACCTTCAAATTGGTTCACGTATTGCCAGTCAGGAAGTCCAAATGGTTATTTTCCTCAGAGATCCACTAACAGCTCAACCACATGAACCAGATATTAATGCCCTCCTGAGAGTTTGTGATGTACATAATATTCCAGTAGCTACGAATGAAGCTTGCGGTCATCTCTTACTTTCCACCTTAGGCTAAGGAAATAAATATTGATTGTCTTTCGAAAGTAGGAACAGTTATCTAACTGCTCCTACTTTTTCCTTATAGTAAACTGCCTTTAGCTAATAAGGCGTTTCTTCAAAAAATACACAGGTATGGGAGCTAGTAATAAGGACATGATGATCAAGCTACCAACATGTTGCCAAAGTACAATACTTACCGTACCAACTACTAAGTTGCGGCATATTTCAACGCTGTGGTATAAAGGATTAAACCATACCAAAAATTGTAACCATCCTGGCATAGATGTGATTGGGAAAAATACACCGGCAAATAAATACATCGGTGTTGTAATCAAAGTAATATAATAATTGAGATAATCAATATGGCTGATTATTCCCGTATAGGATAACGCCATAAGTGAAAATACAGTTCCTGGTACTATTAAAAAAAGTGGAATGAGTAGAGACCATAGTGATTGTACTTGTCCCATTAACCCAATCACTACTAATATTACAATTCCAAAAACAATGTTCTTAACTATCCCAAATAATACTTCACCAGCGGTCACGTCACTTACGGTCGCTGGACCAGCCAGCATAGCATGAAATGTTTTTTGGAAATGCAGGCGAATAAAACTAGCATAGGTGCATTCAAAGGTGGCAGCCCACATAGAGGCAGAAGCTACCATGCCAGGTGCAATAAATTGCATATAACTCATGCCATCCATATCTTGGACAAAAGCTCCTAAGCCAAATCCCATGGCCGATAAATACAAAAACGGTTCTATTACATTAAAAACCATATTTGACCAAAATGTACGCCTAAAAACGATTAAATGTCTTTTTAAAATATTAAATGCAATCATTATCTTTCTTCCCTCTTACCAGTGAATTTTAGAAAAACATCCTCTAAGTTGGTTGGTCTAAGGTAGCAAGCATGCTGAGACAAGCCAATAGAATCTAATTTTTCCCACAGTTCCATTCCTTTATCGGTAAAAATGAACAAGCTATCAACCATATACTCAACTTGACCACCTAATTGTTGAATCTTTTCATTAATATTAGCTGGCAGTAACTCCAGAGAAATTCTAACCTCAATGACAAATTGCAATACGTATTGACGTATTAATTGTTCAGGACTCCCCTCTGCTAATATTAATCCATCATTCATAATCGCCAATCTGTCGCAAAGTTGGGATGCTTCCTCCATATAATGAGTCGTGAGCAGCATTGTAACCCCGTCTTCTTTTAGTTTCCTAAGCTTTTGCCAAACTAACCGGCGAGCTTGGGGATCAAGACCAGTAGTAGGCTCATCCAAAATAATAATCTGAGGCTTATTAATCAGGGCTCTCGCAATGACTAAGCGGCGTTTTGCCCCACCGGAAAGCATTTCTACCGTAACATCTATTTTATCTGATAGACCCATAAATTCTAATAATTCTCGCCCCCGCGAACGCGCTTCATTCCTAGCTATGTTAAAATAGCCACCATATGCTTCTAGATTTTCAAGCACTGTTAGATCAGGATCAAGATTATCTTCTTGGGGCACGATTCCAAATATTTGTTTAATATGGGGTGGTGTGAGGGATGTTATTCTTTCACCAAGTATCTCTAAATGCCCCTGTTCTACCCGCGATAATCCATAAATCATGCGCATAGTCGTAGATTTTCCTGCCCCATTATGACCTAAAAACCCATAACACTCGCCTTTATTAATTTGAAAAGAAATTCCCTTAAGAGCCTCAAAATCGCCGTATGATTTAGCTAATTCTTTAGCCTCAATAATATAATTCATAGTAATCTCCTTACTAAAATCTAATCCTGATTCTTATTGAAAGAAAGAACAGCCATTATAAAGCTGTTCTTATCTACTATTATAGTGTTTTTACCACGTTATACATAGAATCTCTTTCCGCTGGAATACGCCCTGTTTCGCGAATGGTCGCAATGATTGCATCCTTGGTTAATGAAGTAGCGGACTTAGCCCCTGCCGCATGCATAATCTTTTCTTCACTTACCGTACCATCAATATCGTTGGCACCAAACCCTAATGCTAATTGCGCAATAGGAAGAGTCAACATTACCCAATAGGCCTTAATATTTTTAAAGTTATCCAGCATTAACCGGGAAATGGCCATTGTCTTAAGCTCGTCCCACACGGAGGTCTGGTCAATTACGCCATCAAGTACTGTATTGTCTGGATGAAAAGGGAAACAAATAAATGTCTGGAATCCACCTGATTCATCCTGTAACTCTCGAAGAGATAATAAATGATCAACACGTTCTTCAATGGTTTCAATATGCCCATATAACATACTAGCGTTGCTGCGAATTCCAAGACTATGAGCAGTACGTGCTACCTCTAACCATTCCGTAGCAGTAGCTTTATTGGGACAAAGTTCCTTCCTCACTCGATCTGATAAAATCTCTGCTCCGCCACCAGGCATGGAATCCAGTCCCGCCTGCTGTAACTCGGTAAGAACCTGAAAAATAGACTTGCCAGAAATCTTAGCAAAATGGATAATTTCCACTGCTGTAAATGCCTTTAAATGAATATCGGGTAATTTGTCGTTTAAGGTCTTGATAATATCCACATAATATTCAAATGGCCAATCAGGATGCAGCCCACTAACAATATGAAATTCCCGTAAATCTTCGTCTTTAGATGCTTCCATAGCCATTGCCATAACATTCTCTTTGCTCATGCTATACGAATGTACATTATCAGCGTCGCAACCAAAAGCACAAAAATCACAACGCGATGTACAAATATTGGTCAAATTAATATGACAATTTACGTTGAAATAAACTAACTCGCCACAAAGTCGTTGCCTAACTAAATTAGCAAGATAGCCTAACCATGCTAAATCATTACTCTTAAATAATGCGATACCATCTTCCCGGGTAAGACGAGTACCATTCTTTACTTTATTCTCTATCTCATTAAAAACTGTATTCACCACTTGCCACTCCTTCCATACTTATATTGTTCCCTAAATAAGCAGCAGTTTCCTCCTAAAAAGAAAATATTTTATATAAATTCACTTTCATCCATAATTTAAATTTATCATAACAAAAGAAAAAAGCACTCAAAAATGAGTGCTTTTTTCTAACCAGCAACTACCTATCCTCCCAGGCCGTTTCCAGCCAAGTACTTTCG
>JAPUES010000170.1:0-1101 GCA_027492445.1 Sporomusaceae bacterium
CCTTGCTTCCTCTTTCAAAGTCAAGGATATTTAGCTTCTCACCAATTTCCCAATGGGCAAGAGGGGCATGTTCAAAAGCAGGTATTGTGCCCCACGCACGAACTTCCACATTGCTTTGTTCATCTTGGCCCACAGGCACGGATTCATGGAGCAGATTTGGAACATTAATGATAATATTCTGTAACGCCAATTCCACCTCTTTGACCTTGGCATCGATTTCCCCAATCTGGTCTCCTACAAGTCGCATTTCCGCTACCAAATCGTCGGCATTTTCTTTGGCTTTCTTCAAGCGACTAATATCCTGGGATACGTTATTGCGCGTATTTTTAAGCGCTTCTACTTGGCTAAGCAGCACACGACGCTCTTTTTCTAGTGCCAAAAATTCATCCAAGCTAATCTTATTCCCACGATTGATTAGCCCTTGCTGCACAAGTTCCATATTATCCCGAACAAATTTAATGTCAAGCATGTTTTGACCCCCCATTTATATAAAAACGTCTTTTAAACTAAGATATAACGCAAAAGCAGGCAAAAAACTCAGTTTATGCTCTAGATGCTCCTCTATTTTACATGATTCAATATTTATTGTAAAGCACTGCAGCCTTGTGGTAGATAGGGTTTCTGATCTCCCTCTTATAACTTTTTTTATATTTTTTTCATATTCTACTATTTCCCTACATAAAAAGAACTAACTGCTATTTCTATCTTAAGGAGGGTTGCCATGACCAGAAATACTTTGCTGAATATCGTTAAAATTGCTGCCACTTATGCTGGCACAATTATGGGTGCTGGCTTTGCCTCTGGTCAGGAACTGACGCAATTCTTTGTTGTCTATGGCAATATGGGCCTTGCTGGCCTGTTGGTAACTAGTTGCTTATTCTCGTGGCTAGGTATCACCATTCTAGAAATTAGCAGTAAGCTTAAGGCTACTAGCTACCATCAGCTACTTTATTATGTTTGCGGGAAGCGGCTCGGCCCCTTATTGGACTTTATTATTACAATTTCTTTATTTGGGGTTTTAACTATTATGTTGGCGGCAGCAGGAACACTTTCTCAAACCGTTCTTCATCTACCCTATGCCTTAGGCCTTAGTATTATGGG
>JAPUES010000170.1:1201-7489 GCA_027492445.1 Sporomusaceae bacterium
GAATATGAAATACCAATGCTCCATATCGCTAGCTCACAGCATTATCTCAATCATACTAGCTACCTTTTTATTTTTGTTGCGGCCATGTACACCACGGGGCTCGCTAGTCTCTACGGCTCCGCTACTAAGCTCACAGCAGTTTCTAAACTTTCTACGAAGAGCAGTCTATTCTTTCTCCTTAGCCTAAGCCTGCTCTGTAGCTATATTGGTTTTGCCGACCTTATTGCCATTATCTTTCCCGTATTTGGCTATGGGACTTTATGGTTTACTGGTCGTTTGCTTTATTTATCCTTTTTAGCTAAATACTGAATAGCACTTAACACCGCTACTAGCCCTTCCCCTGTAGCCTTTGCTATCTGCCATGGTTTCCCAGTACAATCACCAGCAGCAAATACCCCTGGAATACTTGTGGACATATCACGATTGACTTTTATGACCTCTCCTTCTAGTTCAATACCAGGCAGTACATTTTCTACAGGATCCGATTGCCTGATAATAAAAACCCCATGAACCTTTAGTTCTTCCTTGCCCATAATTAGTTTTTCTACAACGGCGTCCCCCGTAATGCTCTTCGGTTTATCATGTATCAGTTTGATATCAGAGCGAAAGGTGGGTACTTCTTTATATTGAGGTATGTAATATACAGAGCGGCATACTTCTTGTAAGAACTCCGCTTCCTGTTCTCCTTCTTCTGAGTAAGAAATGACCGCTACATCTTTCCCCTTATACATCAGTCCATCGCAAGTTGCACAATAACTTACACCTCGCCCTAAAAATTGTTTTTCACCACCAAATAAGGTCGTGGCTACAACACCAGTGGCAATAATTACAGTGCGCGCCTCATAGGTATCATCGGGTGTTAACAATGTAAAAACATTGTCCCCTGGGAAAATGTTAACGACTTTTTCTTTAATAAGCGTTGGTTTATGAGCTAGACAATGGGCTGAAAATTGCTGCATCATACCTTCACCTGTTATTTGAGGCATACCTAAATAATTGTCCACCAAATGAGCTTTTTGTAGTTTTTTGCTAAAATCCATATGTTCAAATAATGCAACACTTTTATTCCGAATGCGACCGGTAAGGGCCGCTGATAATCCGGCGGGTCCCCCTCCAATAATGGCAATATCAAAAATTTCACTAGACATTTTCCGTTCCTCCTTAAAATTGAGAGTAACTTACTCACACCTGCTCTTGGTAAAACTCCTGTAATAGTTCAATCAATTCATTGTTATATTTTACCCAATTATCCGATAATCCTGCACTACAGAAAAAGAAATATGAAAAGCGGGAGACAGGTTATCCTGTGCTCCCGCTTTCTAACCCATCGGGCTATTTACTTATCCATTTTTACGCTGAAATTCTAGCATAAAGTTTTTTAATGCTTGGCAGCCTTCTACTGTCATGGCATTATACATAGATGCCCGCATACCGCCTACAGAGCGATGTCCTTTTAAACCAATAAGACCTGCTGCTTCTGCTTCCTTAGCAAATGTTTTTTCCAATTCTTCACTTGGTAAACGGAAAGTAACATTCATCAGAGAACGGCTATCAGCATCGGCATGACCTTTATAAAAACCATTACTTTGATCAATGGTATCGTATATTAACGTCGCCTTTTCTACATTACGTTTGTGTATGCCAGCAAGGCCTCCTTGTCCTTTTAACCACCGCAGTACTAGGTTCAGCATATATACTGAAAAAACAGGTGGTGTATTATACATAGAGTCGTTTTTCGCGTGGGTTTCATAACGCATCATTGTGGGAATTGCTTTTGGATTATTTTCTAGCCAATCCTTACGAATGATAACAACCGTTACGCCAGAAGGTCCTAGATTTTTTTGCGCACCAGCATAGATGAGGGTAAAATTTTTGGCGTTAAAAGGCTTATTTAAAATATCTGATGACATATCCGCAATCAGAGGAATATCACCAAAGCTTGGTAGCTCATCCCATTGTGTACCAAAAATAGTATTGTTAGAGGTAATGTGTACATAAGCAGGATTCTCGCTGAGTTTAATTTCCTCCATACTAGGCACACGCTTATAATTTCCATCGGCAGTAGTTGCTGCTACATGGGTATTACCAAATAATTTAGCTTCTTTTAGAGCCTTTTCCGACCAAGCGCCTGTCAGTATATAATCCGCAGTACGGCCTTCTGGTAAGAAGTTCATCGGTATCATGGCAAACTGAGTGCTAGCACCACCTTGCAAAAACAATACCCGATAATCATCGCCAAGCCCTAATAATTCTTTCATATTGCTCTCAGCCTCAGCATTAATGGCTTCATAAGGCTTAGAACGATGGCTAATTTCCATGATTGACATACCTGTTTCTTTGTAATTAAGTAGTTCTGATTGGGCCTCGATTAGCACTTCTACTGGAAGCGCTGCTGGGCCCGCATTAAAGTTAAAAATACGATTATTCACCTTGTGTCCTCCCATTCAATAAATGTACTACCATAGCATCTCTAAGTTTTGGTTCAAACCAAGTGGATTTCGGAGGCATAATTCCCCCAACATCCGCAATAGCCATTAATTCTTTCACCGAGGTGGGGAACATGGAAAAAGCTACTGCATATTCACCCTTATCTACTAATCTTTCTAATTCCTTCATGCCACGGATACCGCCCACAAAATTAATGCGTTTATCAGTCCGTACATTTACAATGCCTAGCACTGGGTTTAGCAAATTGTCTTGTAGGATGCTTACATCAAGTTTTCCTACGGGGCTCGTTTCATCATAGGTTCCTGGCTTTGCAACTAATTTGTACCAAGCTTTATTCATATACATACCGAAATAATGTGGATACTCGGCTTTGCAACACTCTCGAGTACAGGGTTCAATGGTAAACTTGTCTTGAATTTTAGTGACAAACTCCGCTTCCGTTAAGCCATTTAAATCCTGAACAACCCGATTATAATCTAAAATTTTCGTCATGGAATGAGGTACAATAACGGTTAACACTCTTGTATACGCCTCATCACCAACATGTCCTGGATTATTTTTCATCTTATCATACACATGGCTTGCTGCTGCTAAGCGATGGTGACCATCGGCAACATACAAGGTTTCAACCCGCTCAAAGGCCTGTTCAATGGCTTTAATCTTAGTAGCGTCATCTACAACATATAACGTATGACGAATTTCATCCTCAGTTGTAAAGTCGCATGCTGCATCCTTGTTCATACATTGGGCGACAAGAGCATTGATATGATTATCTGCCCGGTATGTTAAAAAGATAGGGCCAGTTTGCGCTTCCGTTGCCAGAATGTTTTTGATGCGATCTTGTTCTTTGTCGGATCTGGTTAATTCATGTTTTTTGATGGTTTCATTTTGATATTCTTCCACCGATGCTGCCGCCACGAGACCGACTTGTATATGAGTGCCCATCTGTTGTTTATAAATATAAAAACAAGGCTTTTTATCTTGCACTAAAATACCCTTTTCAATAAATTGAGTAAGGTTTTCCTTCGCCTTTTGATACACCGTATCTGAATAAATATCAACCGTCGGCGCAAGGTCTACTTCGGCCTTCGTGACACGTAAAAAGCTATGAGGATTATTGGCCGTCATTTGTCTAGCTTCCTCGGAGTTCATTACATCATAAGGCAAAGACGCTACTTGAGCTGCTAGTTCTGCTACGGGTCTAAGACCACAGAAAGGTTTTACACTAGCCATACTATTTCCTCCTATACTCCACTAAAGTTAACTAACTTAGCTCCTAATATGCCATCAACAGCGTTAATTTTCAGCATGATATCTGCTGGTATATCCGAATCTACGCCCATAACCATAATATTGGTACCGGCAACTTCCGTACGTCCTACTTGCATGCTATCAATATTGATACCCGCATTACCAAGAACAGTACCTACATTACCAATGATTCCTGGACGATTAATATGTGGTCCAACGATTAAGAATGCTCGTGGATCAACATCCACTCGGTATTCATCAATCATTACAATGCGGCCTTCTGCATGTCCAAATAAAGTGCCTGCTACCAAATGGCTGTTTTTATCTGTAGACACCCGTACTGTAATTAAATTAGCAAAGTTAGCCGTATCTTTGCTTTTTACTTCACGTACCTTAATGCCACGGGATTTAGCTACCCCTGGAGCATTAACATAGTTAATTTGCTCTGTCAAAATAGAGTTTAACAAGCCTTTAATCACTGCTGTTGTCAGCATTTTGCTATCGACTTCACTAATTTCACCATTATACTCTACATCGACAGCATTAATGCGGCCTTCTGCCAAGTTAATAGCTAGGCAACCCATTTTTTCTGCCAGATTAAAGTAAGGGCGAATGACTTCTAATACATGGGATTGAACTGGTGACATATTAACTGCCGTAGAAATAGGTTCTCCTTTTAGAACGGCAATAATACCTTTTGCTACGTCTACTGCTACGCCAACTTGTGCTTCTGCCGTAGAGGCCCCTAAATGAGGAGTTACAATCACTTTATCAAGTTTAAGTAGTGGATTTTCTGGATCAACTGGTTCTTTTTCAAATACGTCAATAGCAGCACCTGCCACAATACCTTGCTCTACAGCTTCCGCCAAATCAAGTTCATTAATAACACCACCGCGAGCACAGTTAACAATGCGTACTCCTGGTTTCATTTTAGCAAAGGTTTCTTTATTTAAAAGATTTTTTGTTTCTGGTGTTTTTGGTAAATGTAAGGTAATAAAATCTGCGACTGGGAAAATTTCTGCAAGTTCTACCAGTTTGATTCCCATTGCTTCTGCCTGCTCAGCACTGATGAAAGGGTCATAAGCGACAATATCCATTTCCATAGCTAAAGCACGCTTGGCAACGCCGCTACCAATACGTCCGAGGCCAAGGATACCTAAGGTTTTACCGCGCATTTCAACGCCCATCATTGCGCTACGCGCCCACTTGCCACCTTTTAAGCTGGCATGAGCTTGAGGAACATTACGAGCAAGAGCTAGCATCATAGCCATAGTATGCTCTGTCGCCGCTACCGTGTTTCCTTCTGGTGCATTGAGTACAATAATACCCTTTTTAGTAGCCTCTGGTACATCAATGTTATCAACACCAACACCAGCCCGGCCAATTACTTTTAAATTTACTGCGGCATCCATTACAGCTTTCGTTACTTTTGTTTCACTGCGTACTACCAAACCATCATACTCAGGAATAATGCGGATTAATTCTTCAATGGGTAGCCCTGTCTTCACATCTACCTCATATTCTTTTTGTAATAACTCCACACCTTGCTTGGAAACTGGATCGCTTACTAAAATTTTCATAATACCCCTCCGTTATTTTAATTAAAAATATACATTGTGAAATCTACATACATAGGTCCAAGGCTTAGAGTAAATAAAAAAAGCCCTCCATCCCACACAGGGACGAGAACTATTCCCGCGTTGCCACCCAAATTGCCTATACGGCCAACTTTAACCGCTATATCGGGCGGAACCCGTCTTAATTCATCATCAGCCATTCTAGGACGGAACCAACTGCCAAAATGACCGACTCACACCAACTGTCGGCTCTCTGCACACTCTGTACACTTAGCTTCCCTTTCATTATGTTTAAATATTGAATTTTAATTTATTATATTTTATCTTGCGTTTAAAGTCAAGTGTATTTTTGGAGAAAACATTTTTTTGTTAAAATAGATTTATTGCTGCTTTTTCAGCTGGCAAGTGTTAATTAAAATAGATAATCATCTATTTTAGCCAGATTAACAGGAAAAATACTTTTCAGCCAGAATAATAAAGCATAATATCACTATTTTCAAACTATAGGAGGCTAAAAAATGAGCAAAGAAGTAGCATACAATGAATATGCCAATGAAATAATTGAAACATTAAGTAAAGGCGCGTTTCTAACTACGACGATTGATGGTGCAGTCAATACCATGACCATTGCCTGGGGCAGTGTTGGGTTTATGTGGGGCAAGCCCGTATTTATGGCAATGGTTAGACCCTCTCGCTTTACCTATGAGCGCATTGAAAAAAGCGGTGAATTCACGGTAAGCATTCCCTTTAAGGATATGAGCAAAGCCTTAGGCATTTGCGGCTCGAAGTCAGGGCGAGATACCGACAAATTAGTAGCAGCCAATCTAACAACTGTACCTGGGACAAAGATTGCTACGCCAGTGATTGCAGGTTGCGGTCTTCACTATGAATGTAAGGTTATCTATACACAAGAAATGAAAAAGGAAAATTTAGCTAAGGACTTACAGGAAAAGTGGTATGAGCAGGGTAATTACCATACTTTATTTTTTGGCGAAATTCTAACCACTTACGT
>JAPUES010000170.1:7589-10183 GCA_027492445.1 Sporomusaceae bacterium
ACCGCAAGTTCTGACATATTGCCTAGGGGCATTCTTTCTTTTGATAAAGCCTCTTCATAACACGCGCAAGCATTGGCGATTTCTTTTCCTTCTTCCTCTACTAGCTGACCTTCACGATATAGCCATGCTAATCGTAAGTGCAGCGCTCCTAGCTTGCTCTTAGAAACGGCAAGAAGTTCAGCATAAAAAATAGCCAGTTTATAAGATACAATAGCTTGTTCTCGAGTTCGCACGCCGCACAAATTAACTTTTACATCTCTACCTGACAAAAAGTCTTTTATCTTTTTTGCTTGCGGCGGTAGAATTTCGGGAAAATCCGTATCACGAGCGGCATAACCACAGTGAGGGCATACCCACACTGTATAATAATAAGGATTAATATCTTTATAATAGGCACAAAAATCAGTATCCTGCTTAATCAGGGATAAACGGGAACGTACACATGTAACCTCAAATTTCGTTTGACATATCGCGCATTCTCGTTCTACAACATATAAGGCCTCGGCCATTTTTCCCCCTCCATCCCCTCAATAATTTTTCCGTTTTTACTTATCTTACTTATTATAACACATCATGTTGTAATTTCCATAATTGATAAAATAACCTTTTATCCCCTAGTAGCTTAGCATGATTTCCTCTTTCTACAATAGAGCCGGACTCAATTACGATAATTTGATCCATAGCCTCAAGGGCTGTCAAACGGTGGGTAATCAAGATTGTACTACGCCCTGCCATTAATCTTTCAATGGTTTTCATGATTAGTTTTTCCGTATGTGCATCAAGCCCCACTGTCGGTTCATCTAAAATGAGCAAAGGAGCGTCCTTGAGCAAAGCCCTTGCAATGGCAATTCGCTGCCTTTGCCCTCCCGATAAAGCATAGCCATTTTGCCCGACTTGCGTATCTTCCCCCTCGGGCAGTTCCTTCATAAATATCTCTAACTCGGCATTTTTAATGGCCTGTTTAAACTCGTCTGCACTTGCATCAGGCTTTGCGAGCAAAATATTATCCCGAATGCTTGCATTAAACAAATATGTCTGCTGAGAAACTACACCAATCATATCCCGCAGTTTTTGCACATTGTAGCTTTTTAGTTCCTTACCACCTATTTTCATCGAACCATGCTGATAATCCCAAAACCGTAGGAACAATTGTAGCAGTGTGCTTTTCCCCGCCCCGCTAGGTCCTACAATGGCTAGTTTTTCTCCCTCTTTAAGGGTAAAGGATATATCCTTTAGGACAAAAGGGTTCTGGGTTTGATAGGTAAAACATAAATTTTCCACTTCAATGTTAATCCCAGTAATATGGGTAATTCCCTGATTTTCAAGGATTTCCGGTTCCTTATCAATAATGGCAAACAGGCGTTTTCCTGCTGCAATACTTTCTCCCAAATAATGTACTGCCAACGGCAGTGGCAATACAGCCTCAAAGCTACTGTATACGGTAAGCACTATGACTGCTAACAATACACCTGGAAGCTCTCCACTTTCCACTAAAGGGATGGCAAGATATAATACTAGCCAGATTGTAATATTAACAAAAAACAGACTAAGAGCTTCTACTAGTCCTGAGGTTCTTGCAACACGCCGCTGCAGGGCTAGCAGTGTTTCATTCAGCTTATCTACAGTTTGTGCTTGCCCCTTACGTTGGTCAAAGGCTGCTAGCTCGACAATGCCTGTCATACTATCAATTAGCTGAGCCCTTAGCTCACCTCTAGTGCTAACCAGCTCTTGGGCACTATGTTTTTGTATAATCTGCAAAGCCACTGGCAGCACTAAACCTACTACCAAAAAAGCTATACTTAACAAATAAACAAAGCTCATATCGTATTGTACGAGGAAACAACAAGTGGCAATTAATAAAATGACCGCAACAATAGGTGGCGCTAGTATCCTAAGATAAAATTCCTTGAGGGTTTCGACATCGCCAATAATCGTGCTAAACAAATCTCCACTGCGCCATGTTAGCAACCCTGCTGGTGCTAATCTCTCTATTTTTGTATAAAACCATACTCGTACAGCTCCGAGTAGAGCAAAAGTAGCATCATGAGAAAGATAACGTTCTAAATACCGAAGTACCGCTCGAGAAATACCAAAAAATCGCACCCCCACAATAGCAATGGACAATTCCGAAATTGATGGGTGTAGCGCTGCACTAGAAATAAGATACCCCGAAGCCGCTAATAATCCTATATTACTGCCAATTGTCAGGCAGCTAAATAGTAGTCCCATACACATTTTCCGCCACGCAGGCTTCATGATTACAAATAAACGTAAAGCAATCTTCATGATGCACCTCGAAAGGCAGTAACTAGTTGATAATAAAGTCCTTTACTTTCCATTAGCCCAGTATGTTGGCCTTTTTCCACTGCCTGCCCCCTTTCAAGTACCACAATAGTATCTGCCTGATATACGGTAGTTAAGCGATGGGCAATAATGAGCACACTCCGGCCAACTTTAAGCCTTGTTAACGCCTCATCAATAATCCCTTCGTTATGAGGATCAAGGCCTGCAGTGGCTTCATCGAGTAGCAAGAAGGGAGCATCCTGTAAAAAAGCCCTTGCGATTGCTAGCCTTTTACACTCACCACCACTTAA
>JAPUES010000171.1 GCA_027492445.1 Sporomusaceae bacterium
CCTATTTGGCAAACATTCCAATTTATCCAAGTGGCTTACATTGCTTCACCATGGGTTCAAAAAAATATGACCCAATGGCAGTGGATACGGATAAGCTACCAGTCTTAACGACTCGTTATCATAATAAAGATATTCAAAAGAGTTGTTTTGTCTTACCAAACTTTGTGCAAAACTTATTGAAATAAGTAAGATATATAAAGAAGTGATCAACGTTAAATGTTGATCACTTCTTTTTTTGCGGAATCAAGAAAGGGTTATAATGAGGTTATAATAAATTTTCAGGATTTAGTCCGGCTAGCTCAGGAATAACAAAACGCCCATCTTTGCGAATCAGTACATCATCAAACCAAATTTCGCCGCCGCCATACTCTGGAGTTTGAATACAGACTAAATCCCAGTGTATAGCTGATTTGTTGCCATTGCAGGCATGGTCATAGGCATTGCCAGGTGTGAGATGAAAACTACCTTTGATTTTTTCATCAAATAATGTGTCTTTCATAGGGGTGCTGATATGGGGATTGAGACCAATGGCAAATTCGCCAATATAGCGGGCTCCTTCATCCGTATCAAGGATTTTATTGATTTTTTCCGTATGGTTTGCAGTAGCCTTTATAATTTTCCCCTCAGCAAATTCCAAACGGATATTTTCGTAGGTAGTACCTTGGTATACTGCGGGCGTATTATAGGTTAAGTGCCCATTAATAGATGTCTTTACAGGTGCAGTATATACTTCACCATCGGGTATATTGCGCAGACCAGAACACTTGATAGCAGGGATGTCTTTAATCGAGAAGGATAAATCGGTGCCAGGTCCTATGATTTTTACTGTATCTGTTTTTTCCATTAAGGTAACCAAGGGGCTCATGGCACGATCCATTTTAGCATAATCAAGGTTGCAGACAGCAAAATAAAAGTTCTCAAAATCTTCCGTACTCATATTAGCAAGCTGCGCCATGGAATGATTAGGATAGCGCATCACGCACCACTTGGTTTTGGCTACGCGCAAATCCGTATGTACTGGCTTTTGCCAATATTGTTGAAAAAGCTGCAGTTGCTCCGTAGGAACGGCAGACAGTTCACTAATGTTTTCGCTGGCCCGAATACCGATATAGGCATTCATTTTGCTCATGCGCTCGGCTTCCCATGTCGCAATATCCTTTAATTGATCAATGGTAGCATTCTGTAACAAAACTCGTTGGAGTTGATTGTTTTTAAGAGTTAAAAAGGGTATACCCCCTGCCTTATAAGCTTCTGCCACGAGGGCTTTTGCTAAGGGTAGGGCATCGTCAAACATTTCAATAAGAATTTTTTCACCTTTTTGTAAATGAGTAGAATAGGTAATAAGATTTTTGGCAAGTAGTTCGATTCGTGGATCCAATGAAGAGCACCTCCTGTATAATGCTAGAATAAGTTCTATTATATAGTATTATGTGCAAATAAAAAATAAAAAATGTGCTAAAATATAAGTAGTTCTATTGCATTTAATATTAGGATGATATATAATAGCACATGTGACTATTCCTCGATAGCTCAGCTGGTAGAGCAATCGGCTGTTAACCGATCGGTCGTAGGTTCGAGTCCTACTCGAGGAGCCATTAGGGCCCGTTGGTCAAGAGGTCAAGACACCGCCCTTTCACGGCAGTATCGGGGGTTCGATTCCCCCACGGGTCACCATTCCGGGCGATTAGCTCAGCCGGGAGAGCGCCTGCCTTACAAGCAGGATGTCGGCAGTTCGATCCTGTCATCGCCCACCATATTAAATAGTAATGAGTATTAGAATGAAGTTTCTAATACTCATTTTTAGTTTGTATAATTTGATGTACATTGTAGAAAAAGTGACGCTGTTTAACATTTATGGACAGAAAAAAAGGAATATGAGGATATTTTAGCGTATGTAATGCTAAAAGGTACAGGAACGTGCATTGTAACTGTGGTAACTATTATCGCAGTAGTTTATGGGGGGATATAGATGAGAGCAGATTTTATTGAAGTGAGAATAAATTGATGGATGCAAAAGAACGAAGAATACGATTGCTAGAAAAATTAGAACAGGCTAAGGGCCCTTTAACAGGTACATACCTTGCCAAGGAACTTAAGGTAAGCAGGCAGGTCATTGTTGGTGATTTTGCTATTCTAAGGGCTGCTGGCACAGCTATATATGCGACTCCTCAAGGATATCTATTGCCCAAAGAAGACAGTCCTAAAACCATGAGAGTAACGATTGCTTGCAAACATGGGAGAGAAAATTTGGAAGAAGAACTGGCTATTATTATTGATAATGGTGGCAAAGTCTTAGATGTAGTAGTAGAGCATCCTTTATATGGTGAGTTAACAGCCAACTTAATGTTAGCCTCTCGCCGAGATTTAGCAGAGTTTTTGCACAAAGTTGATGCCTGCAAAGCTGAGCAGTTGGCAAGTATTACTGGGGGCGTTCACTTGCACACGGTAGAAGTTAGGGATGAAGCCATGTTGGCAAGAATTGAAAAAGAATTAAAAATAAAGGGAATTTTGATGAAATAGATTGAGAGTTAGCACAGAGGTGCTAGCTCTTTTTTTGGTAGCAACTCTTTTTGCTTTTGCCGTCTTAGATTCATACTTATTGGCCAGCTTAATGGTAAATATTACAGTTTAAAACAGGGAAGGGATTTACCCCTAAATGTTGAAATATATAGTGGTCAGACCACTAGTCCAAAGGTGGATGAAAATTAAATTACTCAACTAGGGGGTGAGTAAATACCAGCGGAATTTGGAAGAAATCGTGGCTGCCTTCACTTAGAGAATTAGAGAGAAAGAGGTGTTCACAATATGGTATGGACTCAAATTTATAATCCGATGAATAATTTGGCCCTTTCGGCCCTTTTAGCATCCATTCCAATCATTATCATTTTTTATTTGTTAGCGATTCGACGTACTCCGGGGCAAATTGCAGGAGCTATTGCTGTAGGTTCCGCAGTATTGGTAGCGATTTTTGCTTATAATATGCCTGTTGATCTTGCGTTAAAAGCTACAGGGATGGGTGCCTTATACGGAATATTCCCTATCTTCTGGATTGTAATTACAGCTATCTTTATTTACAATATGACGGTAGAAACTGGACAATTTGAAATTGTTAAAGATTCAATTGCTACAATTACGGATGATCGACGTTTACAAGCGCTGTTGATTGCTTTTGGTTTTGGTGCTTTCTTAGAAGGCGCTGCAGGGTTTGGTACTCCTGTTGCCATTTCAGCAGGTATGCTTGTCGGACTTGGATTTAATCCTTTATATGCAGCGGGCTTATGCTTGATTGCAAATACGGCACCAGTAGCCTTTGGTGGTATTGGTATTCCTATTATTGTTGCTGGACAGGTTACTGGTCTTGATACTATGAAAATCAGTCAAATGGTAGGTCGACAATTACCATTTTTATCAGTAATCATTCCTATTTGGTTAGTGATGCTAATGTCTGGCTGGAAGGCTACGAAAGAAGTTATGCCTGCTTGTTTGGTAGCTGGTATTTCCTTCGCTTTCGTACAATATTTGTCTTCTAACTTTATTGGTCCTGAGTTGCCGGATATTTTATCTTCACTAGCATGTATTGTTTCCTTAACAGTGTTTTTAAGATATTGGAAACCAGCAAAAATTTGGCGGTTTGCCAATGAACCAGCGCCGACTCTTAAAGCCAATCGAGCGGCTTTAACCTTTGGCAAGGTTGTAAAAGCATGGTCTCCTTTCATCATCTTGACGGTGATGGTTATTTTATGGGGACTGAAACCCGTAGTATCTGTTCTTGATGCAGCGACTATTAAATGGGTTGTACCAGGTTTAGATAAAATGATTCTGCAGGTTGCACCGATTGCTAAAATACCCACTGCCTTTGCTGCTGTTTATAAAATTAACTGGTTAAGCGCTGCAGGAACAGCTTTATTTATTGCTAGTATCATTACAGCAGCAGTGCTTGGGGTTGGTCCAAGCAGATTTGTCGCTATCTTTGTGAAAACCTTTAAACAATTAAAAAAACCTCTTATTACCATTCCGTGTGTCCTAGGGTTAGCTTATATTATGAATTTTTCAGGTATGAGTGCAACTCTTGGCCTATTCTTAGCAGGAACAGGGTCCTTATTCCCTTTCTTCTCCCCATTTTTAGGCTGGCTTGGTGTGTTTTTAACAGGTTCCGATACTTCAGCCAATGCTTTATTTGGCAATTTGCAATCGGTTACCGGCCAACAAATTGGTGTGGACCCTATTTTAACGGTAGCTGCTAACTCTTCAGGTGGTGTTTGTGGTAAGATGATTTCCCCTCAAAGCATTGCTGTTGCTACCGCAGCTTCAGGATTAGTTGGTAAAGAAGGAGATTTATTCAACTTTACTGTAAAACATTCACTTATTCTTGCCGTTATTGTCGGGATTATGACGTATGCACAAGCCTATTACTTGACTTGGATGATTCCATAGATAACCGCAGACATAGTAGCAGAAAACAGGGGGAGAGATTATCTCCACCCCTGTTTTTTCTTATAGTTGTTTCAAGCTGAGAATTCTTAAACCCTAAATATAGACGGCTTGTAAACAATGGTGTATCATAGAAAACAGTTAATAAGGTTGTGATAAGTGCTGTCAGATGGAGGAAACCATGTTTAAACAGGTCAAAACGAAGAAAATTTACGAAGAAGTAATCGAGCAGATTAAAAAACTGATTATAGATGGCAAGTTGCAGCCAGGTGATAAACTTTTGTCTGAACGGGAATTGGCAGAGAAGCTAGGTGTTAGTAGGGCTTCCGTGCGAGAAGCTTTTAGTGCTTTAGAAATAATGGGTATCATAACCATTCGTGCTGGTGAGGGTAGTTTTGTCCGCCAGATATCCTACGAAGGGATGTTAGAACCTCTTTCCTTTTTACTGCAGGTAGATATTGATAATGTAATGCAATTATTAGAAGTAAGGAAAATTTTAGAAGTGGAAATTGCTACTCTGGCAGCTGTGCGAGCTACCGCAGAGGATATTGAAGAGATACGCAGTGCCTTACATAGGATGGTCGAGGAGGTAAATGCTGGCGAGGTTGGTGATGTGGCTGATGCTCAGTTTCATTTTGCGGTAGTGAAGGCGGCTCATAATCCCATACTTGTTACATTGATTCATACTATTTCTGATTTGCTGGCGAATACCCTTCGTTTTTCTCGCCAAAAAATATTTTTGACAGGAAATATATCCAATCAGCTTTATGACTCTCATTGTTCTATTTTTCAAGCCATTACTGACAAGGACTCAAAACGGGCTGGTAATTTAATGTATAAACATTTAACAATGGTGGAGAAACTCATGCTGGAGTTAAAGCAGGAGGGGGTTACCCAATTAACAAAATTTCAAGAAACTACCTCACCAAATGAGATTAAAATAGATTGTGGCTTTCCCTCGTAACAGCGTTGGAAAGCTTTTTTATTTACTTGTATTCTAGGTATTCTCCGCGTTGACAGACAGAAATAACATTGTTACAATAGGATAGGACTATATTTCCACTATTCGAAACATAAATGTCTCTGTGGAAAATACTTATAAAAAAAAGGAGAGGAATGGAATGAATTCAGTAATGTTACTTGTCACGGCAGCGTGCATATTTTTATTGGCCTATCGCTATTATTCTGCTTTTATTGCAACAAAAGTATTAATGCTAGATGATTCTATTGTTACACCGGCGTATCGTTGTAATGATGGGCGTGAATTTGTACCTACGAATAAATGGGTGTTATTTGGACATCATTTTGCCGCCATTGCTGGAGCCGGTCCTTTGATTGGGCCAGTGCTGGCAGCTCAATATGGCTGGGGACCAGGATTTATGTGGATACTACTAGGGTCAGTCTTTGCTGGTGGTGTACATGATTTTATTATCTTATTTGCTTCCGTACGTCATGGCGGACAATCCTTAGCAACCATTGCCCGCAAAGAAGTTGGTCCTATTACAGGTGTTACTACCTCTTTAGCTATTTTATTTATTATTATTGTAGCCTTGGCTGGTTTGGCCATTGTGGTGGTAAATGCGTTATTTAAAAATCCTTGGGGTGTATATACCTTAACCATGACCATTCCCATTGCTATTCTTATTGGACTATATATGTTCAAAATTGTGCCAGGTGCCATTCGTTCGGGGTCTATTGTAGGCTTTATACTCGTTATGGCAGCTGTGTTTACTGGTCATTATATTCCTGGTTCATCATGGGGGGAGTTCTTTACCTTAACAAAAAATCAATTGGCAATTGCCTTGCCAACCTATGGATTTTTTGCTGCAGTATTACCCGTATGGCTGCTACTCGCACCTCGAGACTATTTGAGTTCCTATATGAAGATCGGCACTATCGGGGCCTTGGCTCTAGGAATTTTGATTGTACAGCCGACGGTAAATATCCCTTTTACGACGGATTTTATTCATGGTGGCGGGCCCATCATTCCTGGCCCTGTATGGCCTTATGTATTTATTACGATTGCATGCGGTGCGATTTCAGGATTCCATGCTTTAATTAGTTCCGGTACGACGCCCAAGATGATTGAACTGGAGTCGCAAGCCCGTCCTATTGCGTATGGCGGTATGTTGACAGAAGGATTTGTGGCTACTATGGCTTTAATTTCGGCCGTTGTCCTTATCCCAGGTGATTATTTTGCCATTAATACTTCGCCAGCGGTATTTGCGAAACTAAATATTCCCGCAGTCGATATTAAGCATTTATCAGAATTAGTGGGTATGGATGTAGCTGGTCGTCCCGGTGGTGCTGTATCCCTTGCTGTTGGTATGGCAAGTATTTTTTCGGGCATCAATGGTATGGGCCATTTGATGAATTATTGGTATCAGTTCATTATTATGTTTGAAGCATTATTTATTTTGACAACTATTGATGCTGGTACACGGGTAGCACGATATATTTTGCAAGATATTTTGGGAACCTATTGCTACTCTCCGCTAAAGGAAACAAACTGGTGGCCAGGAAATTTATTTGCTAGTCTTGTTGTGACGGTTAGTTGGGGATATCTTCTCTATAGTGGAGATGTAGCAAGCATTTGGCCGTTATTTGGGGTAGCCAATCAATTACTAGCCGTAGTAGCGCTAGCTATTGGTACAACAATTATCTTAAAAATAGCAGCTAAAAAATCCTATGCCTATATTACCTTTGCCCCCTTGTTGTTTCTTGCCATAACGGTTATGTATGCAGGTGCAATGAATATGATGATGTTTTTTAAACGGGGCGATACCTTAGGTATTATTAATGGTAGTGTGAGTGTTGTCTTAATGATATTAGTCGTCGTTACCTTGGTAGATAGTATTCGTAAATGGTTAGAGCTTTTAAAAACAGATAAACCAATCGGTATGAATATAGAAGAATATAATAATTGTAGTATTGGTGATGCAAAACCGAATATCCCAAGCTAACAATACATAAGGTAATAGGTGAAAGCCAGATTTTACGTAAACAGTACGATGTTTAGCGTGAAATCTGGCTTTTACTCTTATACTTTACTCTTGCCATGAGATACTAAGAGGTTTATAATAACTCTGACAAGACAGGTGTATAGACAAAAAGGAGTAACATGCAATGTTACTGTTGATTAAAACTTACTTACTAGTTAACGCAAAGTAGAAAAAGTTGACTGATAGGGGGAAGGATATTGTTTAGTCAGTATTTAAAAAACTTTGATTCGCGGGATTTGGAAGAAATAGAGACGGAATGTTTAGTAGTGGGAGGCGGAATCGCCGGTTTATTTGCAGCGTGGGCCGCCCAGGAAAAAGGGGCAAAGGTCACGATAATTACCAAGCAAAGCATTAGAGATAGCAACACGGACAAGGCGCAAGGCGGTATTGCGGCTGCAATTGGTACTTATGATTCCCCGGAAATACACATGGAAGATACCTTGGTTGCCGGTGCAGGATTGTGTAATGAACGTGCCGTAAAAATGGTGGTTACGGAAGGTGTGGCTAGAATTGAGGATTTGATTGCACTCGGGGTAAAGTTTGATCGCCAAGGGGATGAAATTGCTCTGGCCAAAGAAGGGTGCCATAGTAAAGCACGAGTCCTTCATGCCAATGGCGATGCTACGGGTGCGGAAATTATTCGCGGCTTGGCAAGAAAAATAGCTGAGACGCCTACTATAGAAATGATAGAAGAACAATTATTGGTAGATTTATTAGTAGAAGATAATATTTGCTATGGTGCCTTAGTTTTTGATCGCCAGTCTGAGAAGTATCGGATTTTCAAGAGTCCAGTTGTGGTGTTAGCGACAGGCGGCATTGGACAATTATATGAACATACTACCAACCCTGAAGTGGCAACGGCGGATGGCATTGGAGCAGCTTGGCGGGCTGGCGCTGAAATCATGGATATGGAGTTTGTTCAGTTTCACCCGACAGCTCTCGTATTACCGAATGCGCCACGGTTTTTGATTTCAGAAGCAATGCGCGGGGAAGGGGCTCAGCTACAGAATATTGCAGGGAAAAGATTTATGCCGAGTTATCATTCCATGGCCGAACTAGCGCCTAGAGATGTGGTTACACAAGCAATTTTTTCGGAAATGCAAGAGACAAATAGTAACCATGTATTATTAGATAATAGTCATTTAGGACCACAGCGGATAAAAGCTAGATTTCCATTGATTACAGATACTTGTTTACAATATGGGCTAGATATTACGAGAGAGCTTATTCCCGTTGCCCCTGCTGCCCATTATATGATGGGGGGCGTGAAGATTAACATGTGGGGAGAAACCAGTATTGAGGGGCTATTTTCCTGTGGAGAATCCAGCTGTCTTGGTGTACATGGTGCCAATCGTTTAGCTAGTAATTCTCTCTTAGAAGGATTAGTGATGGGGGAACGAATTGCTAAACGCTGGGCTAGTTTGAGTAAATCTAAAAAAAGAACAACAAAAGTATTTGTAAATACTACATTGAAGACGGGAATCAGTTGTGATTATGGTGCACTACGTCAAGGCTTAAAAAAAAATATGGATCAAAAAGTGGGGCCGCTGCGCACTGGAGCAGGGTTGTCAGAAGCCCTGCAGTGGTTTAAACAATGGGAACATTTATCACAATATGAAGCAAAGGATGTTATAGAGATTGAGGTGCGGAATATGCTAACTGCTGGCAGGCTAGTAGCCAAGGCGGCTGCTTTGCGTACAGAAAGTAGAGGCGGACATTTTCGCCAAGATTATCCTACGACCTTAGCTAGTTGGCGCAGGCATCTGTCACTAAAAAAGTAGCGTGTTATTATGGCAAAGTATTATTTATAAGAGGAGAGTTTTACATGAATGTTACACAGATGAAGCTACTTATTGAACGCTGTCTAGCAGAAGATGTGGGTAGTGGTGATATTACTACCAATAGTATCGTGCCAGAAAGAGCGACTGCCGTTGCTATTATTCATACCAAAGAGGCTGGTATCGTAGCAGGTCTGGCCGTCGTAGAAATGGTTTTTTGCCTCTTAGGGCCGAACATTTCTTTTACAGCGAAGGTAAAGGATGGAGACCGAGTCCCAGCGGGCACGGTGCTTGCTGAGGTAGAAGGCAATGCAAAAGCCATTTTAACAGGGGAACGTGTGGCGTTAAATTTTCTGCAGCGCATGAGTGGTATTGCTACCCGTACATCGTTGTTAGTTGATAAGATTAAGGATTATCCAGTACGGGTGGTCGATACTCGTAAGACGACACCAGGTCTTCGAATGCTAGAAAAATATGCTGTTCTTATGGGTGGGGGACATAATCATAGGTTTGGCTTATATGATGCTGTGATGATTAAGGATAATCATATAAAGGTTGCTGGCGGTATTGGGCAAGCAATAGTAGCTGCCCGCAAAAAGGTTTCCCACATGGTGAAAATAGAGGTTGAGGTAGAAGATTTAGCAGGGGTAAGGGAAGCACTGCTAGAAAAAGCAGATATTATTATGCTGGATAATATGAATGTAGAGGCTATGAAGGAAGCGGTAAGGATAATAGATGGTCGGGCGCTAGTGGAAGCATCCGGTGGAATTGATGAAGGAAGTATTGTTGAGATTGCGAGGACTGGTATCGATATTATATCCGTTGGCGCTCTTACTCACTCTATAAAGTCCCTAGATATTAGCTTAGATATTGGGGAGAT
>JAPUES010000172.1 GCA_027492445.1 Sporomusaceae bacterium
GGCTATATTTGTTGCTATTGTGGATGTAGGATTTGTTCATCAAATGCAATAATTGAACACCTTAAACCTAAAGATGGCAATAAATACCCACAATTACAATTGGAGTATACCAATTTATTAGCATCATGCGATGGCGGACAAAATGCGAGACATAATGGACGAGTGTACCCATCTTGCTGTGATGATCATAAAAATAATTCTGAAATTAAAGTTCACCCGCTATTAAATTGCTGTGAAAGTAGATTTTTGTTTGATGAAGATGGGGATATCATTTGCGCACCTGATGATTTGGAAGCAAGTAAAACTATTGATATTTTACACCTAAAGAGCCCAGTTCTTAAAAATAGAAGAAAAGCCGTAATTGCAGGTTTTCAATTTTACCCAAAGGAATGGGAATGGGAAGAAGAAATTAATAAATTAGAGGAAAAAGATGAGGGTAAATATGCAGAGTTTTGCTTTGTGATAAAATCATACATACGTAATTTTAAATTAGTATAAGCAGTATGGTTTCTAAAATAATGAGTACACTTTGAGTCGCATGGATGATGTTGATATATCCCCAAAGGGCATTGTACATTTGAATATCAAAGATTTTTTGTTGAATAAGTGGTAAAAAGTTCAATTAATTTATTTTCAAAATTAATAACTATTCAGTAGCCCTCTAAAATATGTGGATGACTCAGACATTAAATTGCTGTATTATGAAGCTTTTTGAGGTATAATGAAAAATAGCTTTGGAATTTCCAGTTTGATAATTCAAAAACACCCCCCCATGAAATTGGGAGGATGCACGTTTTAGTGCTAGGAACAAACCACTGATTTATAGGGTTAGGGAATTCCGAGAGCTTATTTATTTAAGGGAGGGATTCTGTTTTGGAAAATGAGCATAGTCATGATAAAAAGTACGATATTAGTTATTTCATCATTTCATTTTTAGCTATTTTTATTATCTCTTTCCTAGTGTTGTTTTTTATTGAAAAACAAGTAAGAATAGCAAAAGTCGTAGAACTGCAGCGACAAGAGGAAAGAGTTGTTAAGTTAGAAGATGATTTTTTAAGTCATGAGTTTAATATGCTTTTGTCGGATCTTCATTATTTGCATCATGCATACAAAAAAGACCTATTAAATACAAATAACTATGCTACCATATCTGCAAATTGGTCAGAATTTTCATCTCAGAGACGTATCTATGATCAAATTAGATTCCTTGATGCTAGCGGAGATGAAAAAATTCGCATTAATATTGGCAGTAATGGCGGATATGCAGTTCCTGAAAAGGATATGCAAAATAAAAAAGATAGGTATTATTTTACTGAAGCCATAAAGTTAAAAGAGGAAAGTGTCTATGTATCTCCTCTCGACCTTAATGTAGAACAAGGTGAAATTGAAATTCCGCATAAGCCTATGATAAGACTATCTACCCCGATTTATGATGAACAGGGAGAGTTAAAAGGGGTTATTGTTCTGAATTATCTTGCAGATTCCATGCTGTCAGGATTTAGAAAATTAGCTGGTAATAGCCAAGGTGAAATTATATTGGTGAATGCAGCTGGTTATAGATTGTCATCTTCTAATCCAGACGATGACTGGAAATTCATGTTCGATGAAAAAAAGGGAGATACATTTGAAAAAGAGTATCCAAATGAATGGATATCAATTCTTAAGAAAAAAGATCAGCAAACAACAAAAAACGGTCTTATTACTGCATCACCAGTGAGCCTAAGTCATAAATATACTGCAGGGAAAAATAATAGTCATAATCAACAGATTATTCTTGGAGATAGTAATTGGTATATTGTTTCAGTTTTTGAAAGAAACGTTGAAAATAGTGGTTACTTTAATGACAACATATGGAGCTTATTAAGTGATATTTTAAAGAAAAATAGGTTATATTTTATATTCATCAGTATTCTTTCTGGTATCGTAGGATTTTTAGTGTATGTGAATAAGAGGAGTTACTCAAGAATAAAGTTCTATTCTGAGTTTGATCCACTAACAAAGACGTTAAACAGACGTGCTGGCATTACAAAACTTAACGAATTATTTCCTGCGGATGAAAGACGGCAATTTCTTGTTAGCTTGTGTTTTATTGATATCAATGGTCTAAAAGAGGTTAACGATACACTTGGTCACAAATTTGGGGATGAACTCATTACAACGGTAGCAAATGTTATAAAAGAAACACTTAGAGATTGCGATTTTCTTGTTAGATTAGGCGGTGATGAATTCCTCATTGTATTTAATGGGATCGCAATTGATATGGCGGAGTCTGTATGGGAACGCATTGTTCAAAGTTACAATCAGATTAATCAAAATGAGAAAAGACCTTATATTATAAGCGTGAGCCACGGGATTGTTGATCATGATAACAGACAAAAAACTCAAATAGATGAGTTAATTAATTTAGCTGATGAAAAAATGTACAATGAGAAACAAATTATAAAAGCTGGGTTGAGCGTTATTAAGAAAAATAGTGAGAATTGATATTTGGTAAAATTATTGAAAGTGTTTCACATAGTAAGACCATAGTTAGATTATTTTCTTATGGATGTAGGCAGGAGTTAGTACGCATGTTGACGAAGGTACATAAAGCGACATATTATGATAAAAACACAATGAAATGATATCAATTATATCGGCATACCCAAAATGATACTACACCCTAAAGAGTGTGACAGATATCACATCATTGTAAATTGTTCATATGTTATAATATGGAAAATGACAATTGTGACCATGAAAATAGGGGAGGAATAATGAAATGGGAATGTTTTGTTATCAATGTCAAGAAACTGCAAGAGGCACTGGTTGTACTGTGCGTGGTGTGTGTGGAAAAACGGCGGATGTCGCTAATTTGCAAGATTTGTTGATCTATACATTAGTAGGTATCTCAATTTATAATGTAGAGGCTCGACAAGCTGGTATTGCCAAACCAGTTGTGGACAAGTTTATCATGGAAGGCTTATTTGCTACCATTACAAATGCTAATTTTGACAAGCAGGATTTTGTGGCCAACATTAAACAAGCATTAGTTGTTAGGGAAAGTGTAAAAGCAGATTTAGTGGAAGCTGGTGTAGTAAATAATACTATTGTACATGATAGTGCTGTATGGTTTGCTGATAACGTAGAGGCCTTTGAAGCGAAGGCCGCTGTGGTAGGAATTTTAGCGACAGAGAACGAAGATGTGCGCTCATTGCGTCAATTATTGGTATATGGGCTAAAAGGCATAGCAGCTTATGCTGAACATGCTTATACTTTGGGTTATAAAGTAGATGATATCTTTGCGTTTATGCAAAAGGCCCTAGTAGCGACTATCAACGATAGTCTAAGCGCTGATGAATTAGTAGCATTGGTTATGGAATGTGGTAAATTTGGTGTAGATGTTATGACTTTGTTAGATAAAGCTAATACCACTACTTATGGTAATCCAGAGATCACTAAAGTAAATATTGGGGTAAGAAACAATCCTGCTATTCTCATTAGTGGTCATGATTTAAAAGATTTACAAGAGTTATTAGAGCAAACCGAAGGTACAGGCATTGACGTATATACCCATGGTGAAATGCTACCTGCTCATTATTACCCGGCTTTTAAGAAATATACACATTTTGTCGGTAATTATGGTAATGCATGGTGGTTACAGGATAAAGAGTTTGAGACGTTCAACGGACCAATCTTAATGACTACTAACTGCATAGTAACTCCCAAAGAATCTTATAAAGATCGTGTTTATGTCACAGGTGTAGTTGGTTTTGATGGTCTAAAGCGTATTGGTGAACGTGTCGATGGAAAACCCAAAGATTTTTCGCCGATTATTGCCCATGCCAAGCAATGTCAATCCCCAGTTGAAATAGAAAAGGGTGAAATTGTAGGCGGCTTCGCCCATAATCAAGTATTAAGTTTGGCAGACAAAGTTGTCGATGCAGTAAAAACCGGTGCTATTAAAAGATTCTTTGTTATGGCTGGCTGTGATGGTCGAATGAAGAGCAGAGATTATTATACAGAGTTTGCTAAAGCATTACCTGAAGATACGGTTATCTTGACTGCTGGTTGTGCCAAATATCGGTATAATAAATTGGAATTAGGCGATATTGGGGGTATTCCTCGTGTGCTTGATGCTGGGCAATGTAATGACTCTTATTCACTTGCGGTGATTGCTTTAAAATTGAAAGAGGTATTTGGGCTAGATGATATCAATAAGTTGCCAATATCCTACAATATCGCTTGGTATGAGCAAAAAGCTGTTATCGTATTGTTAGCACTACTCTCTTTAGGAGTGAAAAATATTCATTTAGGACCTACTTTGCCAGGTTTCTTATCACCAAATGTGGCTAAAGTATTGGTGGAGACCTTTGGAATTGGTGGAGTAACCAATGTCGATGATGATATTAAAATGTTTATGGCTTAAAGTGTATTGATAGAAGTTACGAGCTGCTGATCAGAGAACAATTCCAGAAATTCAAATAATACTTATAATTGGAAAAGGACGGGTTGAAGAACATTCAATTCGTCCTTTTTAAGAAGCTTAATTTATAAACAAAATCAAGGGTATCGTAGCTGGCGCAAACCGGTATCTATAAAAAGGTAGGTAGATATTTATGACTATCAAAAAAAAATTATTGTCCGTATTCGTGAGTTTATTTATATTTATAGTTAGTTTGGTATCAGTTAATTTTTATGTTTTTACTAGTTTAGAGGGGGATGCTCCGAGTATAAATTTATCTGGGAATTTACGTTTTCGTGCCTACAAATTGGTGGTATTATCTGATGAATATTTAAGGACTGATGCTACTAAACGTGGAGAATTAAAAAAGACAATTATAGCAGAAGTTGCTATATATGATAAAATTATTTTAGGACTCAACCAAGGCGACCAAGAATTAAAATTGCTTCCTATGAAAGATGCGGATTCCTTGAAGCAATATCAGATTGTAAAACCATTGTGGGAAAAAAATAAAGAAATTATTACTATGTTGCTTTCTGTTAATGATCCAGGACAAATACAGGAATTGGTTGAAAAACTTCATAGCTATGCTGATAATTATGTCGGAGAAGTCAATAAATTAGTGAATTTGCTTGATGCTAGTTCGCAAAATACGATTCGTCAGGCTAAGGTCATTGAATTAAATATTTTTGTCTTGGGTTTCATTGTAACTGTAGTGGCATTGTATATTGCCATACGGCAAGTTATTAAACCTATTCGTGATTTGGCAAGTTCATTTGATAATATTGCTACTGGTGATGGTGATTTAACGATTCGTCTTGATGATATGCGACGAGATGAAATTGGTCAGGTTACTCAAGCTTTTAATGTTTTTATTGGGAAAATACAACATATTATTAGGGTTTCTCAGGGGACATCAAATCAAGTTTCAGACTTAGCGAACATGTTGTCAAAAGCTAGTTTTGAAAGTAGTCAGGCTGTAGAACAGGTAGCTGGTGCAGTACAGAATGTAGCTGAAGGAGCTAATCAACAGAATATAAGTATGAATAACTTGGCAATAAAAACCGAAGACATTGCTGATAATGTAAAAAAAATGTCTCAGTATGCTCAAAATGCTGCGATGCTTTCGGAAGAATCCTTGAAACAAGCTAATAATGGTGGACAGACAGCCAGGATGGTTTCTAAACAGACAGCAGAATTACAGAAAACTGTGGGAAATATTAATAGAAGTATTATAGACCTTACTGAGCAGTCGAAAGATATTAGTGAAATTATTGATCTAATAAAAGCAATCGCTGGGCAAACGAATTTGTTAGCGTTGAATGCAGCGATTGAGGCCGCTCGGGCAGGTGAGAGTGGTCGAGGCTTTGCTGTGGTAGCAGAAGAAGTCCGAAAACTTGCCGAGCAGAGTAATAAAGCTGCTAATGCTGTAACAGATAAAGTCTTAAATATTCAGCAACAAGTTAGTGTAGCTGGGCAGGCTAATGGTGTCTTAGGCACGGAACTAGGTAGTATTGTGCAGTCCGTAAGTGCCTTATCTATTGCACTCTCAGCCATTGTGGATCGTTCTACTGATAGTAAACAAGCAGTAGAATATATTGCTGGACTTAATATTGCGGTTTCTCAGACTTTTGCGGATGTTGCTACTACGTCACAACAGGTAGCGAAAGTCGCTCATAATATAGCTGAGTTGTCTGAAACTTCAGCAGCTGCTATTGAAGAACAGACAGCATCAATTGAAGAGTTTACGGCGACAGCTACTCAACTTTCTCAATTGGCATTAGAGCTGGATGTGTTGGTAGCAAAATTTAAAGTATAAATGATTTCACTGCATAAACCTTCACATATAAGTTCTAATTTTTGGCATATAAATACATAAATTTAAACTTGTAATCGGTCATTTTAGCAAAAATGTGAATCAGTATCGTACTTGATAATTAGGTTTATATAAAAGATTGAATAGACAGGCATAAAGCCTACCTATTCAATCTTTTTTTTGAGTGATGAATTACCTAATTATGAAGTAATTAGCTTATCTTCTTTTAAGATATGCATTACTAACCAATCGCACACGAAATATAATATTTCATTTAAATATTTATTTTGATCATTATCAATTTGTGTAAAATCAATAGAATTTATTTTTTCTAAGAAATCATTATGGGCAACTTTTTGTGAAAAAAGTTTTTTATAACCGATTTTTAGCATGTGTTCTTCTTCAGCTTTGAAGTGATAAACAGTATATGCTTTTAATTCATGGATGATCTCAATTATACCGTCATATTTATCGGAAATAAATTTGTCACTTAATAAAACTTGTACACGGTTCACTATTTCAAATAGTTTCTTATGCTGTTCATCAATTAGTGGCATACCAATACTGTATTCGTCTTTCCACATTGCAATCATGAGAATCACTCCTTTATATATATAATATACTATTTCGCGAAAAAGTTTTTATTTCCTTTAGAAAAGATTGGTTGAAGAGGTACTGTCGTTTAATTCGTTCTAGCGTGGGAAGTTACGAAAAGGAAAGCTTAGTAGTCGATTTTATCAACCAAACTAATTTAGAAAAAATTCAAGATAAAGCAAGTATTATTCATGTCTTCTTTACATTTGCTCAAGCTGAGCAAAAACGTGAAGCGGAAGAATTAATTAATAATGAAAAATTAAATAAAGAGGTTGCTAAAAGATATATTTTGAACTCATTTAAAAGAGAATATGGCAGTAGAAATGGAATGGAACTGAATGAAATTCTTCCAAAAATTAGTTCTCTAAATCCTCAATATTTAACAAAAAAGCAGAGCGTTTTTCAGAAAAATTCTGCCTTTATAGATAAGTTTAAAGGCGTAGGTGGAAAAATTTAATTGATGGAATATCTCTAAAAGATAAGCTGCTGATCCTATGATAGGATCAGCGGCTTGTCTTTTATTTTGTTTATATTGTAGACGTTATGTTATAATTGATAATAAAATGAAACATAGAGGATTGGTGCAATAAAGTGAAGCAAACGAAAGAAAATACAGGGGAACAGATTGCTATTTATTCTCGCAAATCTAAATACACAGGTAAAGGCGAGAGCATAGAAAATCAGGTTGAGCTTTGCAAACAGTATATCCGTCCACGTTACCCAAATTGCAATGACGAAGGTATCTTGATATATGAAGATGAAGGATTTTCGGGCGGTAATATGGAGCGTCCTGAATTTAAGAAGATGATGGCTGAGGCAAGGGCAAAGAAGTTTTCTGCGATTGTCTGCTATCGCCTTGACCGCATAAGCCGTAACATAGGTGATTTTGCCAAGCTGATTGAGGAATTGGACGGTTTGAATGTTTCCTTTATTTCTATTAAGGAACAATTTGATACTTCCTCTCCTATGGGCAGAGCTATGATGTATATTTCTTCTGTATTTTCCCAACTGGAACGTGAAACGATTGCTGAGCGTATACGTGATAATATGCATGAGTTATCGAAAACAGGGCGATGGCTTGGTGGTATATCGCCAACAGGGTATAAGTCTGAACAAGTGGAGAAAATAACAGTAGAAGGAAAAATAAAAAAAGCTTGTAAGTTAGAACTCGTTCCCGAAGAAGCTGATATTATTAAACAGATTTACAAGGTGTTCTTGGAAACTAATTCATTAACTAAAACAGAAACTTACTTTATTAACAACGGCTACAAAACAAAAAATGAAAAATTATTTACCCGTTTTGCTCTTCGTAATATCCTTACCAATCCTGTGTATATGATTGCTGACGAGGACGCTTATCACTACTTAGTCGAAAATGAGGTAGATTTGTTTGCTGGAAAAGAAAGTTTTGACAGTATCCATGGAGTTATGGCATATAATCGTACTATTCAAAAATCAGGCAAGGCTAACCAAATACGTCCGATGCAAGAATGGATTGTGGCGGTGGGGAAGCATACTGGTATGATTAAAGGTGTAGAGTGGATTCAGGTACAAGAATATTTAGAACAGAATCGGTCTAAGTCCTTCCGTAAACCCAGAAGCAATGTTGCGCTGCTTTCTGGTCTGTTATTTTGTTCTTGCGGTGATTATATGCGTCCTAAACTAAGTAAACGCCTAGACGCACAAGGAGACTTTATTTATTCGTACCTTTGTGCCATGAAGGAAAAGAGTCGCTGCCATGTCTGCAATATGAAAAATGCCAATGGAAATATGCTGGATCGAGTGGTGTGTGAAGAAATAAAAAGACTTGGCGCAGATAGCTCAGAATTTATTCGTCAGCTTGAGCTAGGCAGAACACAACTGGAAGGCAATCTTGAAGGATACGATGATTTAGATCAGTTGCACAATGCACTTGCGAAGAATCAAAAGAAAATTGCTAGGTTGGTAGCATCACTTTCTGAATTGGAGGATACAGCAACTAAGGGGAGTATCGTTAAAGGTATTGACGAGCTGCACATTGAGGATGAACTGCTGAAAAGCCGTATTGCTGAACTGGAGAGCCTTACAGCCAGTCATGCCCTTTCCAATATTGAGTTTGATATTATTCGTCAGATGCTTACAACCTTTAGGGATACGATAGACGATATGAGCGTTGAACAAAAACGCGCCGCCCTACGCACCTTTGTGAAAAAGGTGGTTTGGGACGGCGAGAATGTTCATGTGTATTTATTTGGTTCTGATGATAGTGGTGGTATTGAATTACCGCCAGAAGAATTCGGCCAGCGTGACGGCATTGAATTTACTGAAACTAATGGGAATACTGTAGAGCCACTAGGTGAGAATAGCAAATGAAATCTAAATGTCAAAAGTGTAGCTTGTCGAGTTCGATTTTGATGTTTTACTGTGTGACGTTTTATATATTTTTATTTTTTATTATTTTAACCCAAATAGAACTTGCTATGTAAAATTTAAGGCAAGTTCTATTTTTTTGTATATAGATCGCACAATGGGGATGAAATAACTTTGTAGTGTGAATTAAGGGAATCGTTTTCAAATGGTTTGCCATCCATCTTGTCACTTATTTTAGTAACACCCGTTCATATTCTATGTTTAACAATAGAAAAAAATAGCAAAATTTACAGGAATATATATTAAATTAGGAGAATAGATAATCTAGCATGATTTTTGCTTATTTACCTATTTGTTTAGATATATACTGGTTCTAAAAGATTGCTAATAAAATGAAAAAAATATCATAAGCCCAATATATGTCCATCCTGATTTTATATAATGGAGAAAACAGTCGAAGGGAGAGGTAATTTGCGCATCGATTTTAATGGGAATAAAGGGTTTCGCCTGCTGAGCATGTACGAGTTACTGAATAAGGGGGAAATTGATATATGGCTGAGGAGTCAAGGCGAAAACGTAAGGGTAATATGATTTTCTACAAATTACAATTAATCATCCAGGAGGATATCTAATGATTATGAATTATAAAAAGATAAAAGCAGATGTAGTAAAACAGTATGATGCCTTTCTGCCTTTGGTCATGGAAATTAAAGGCGATAAGGAAACTACTTTTGATACTACTTTAAAGAAACTGCAAAGTGATGCAGAAAATGCAAAAAATGATATATTTCGTTTGATGATTGTAGGTGAAGCGAAGAGTGGTAAGTCTACTTTCATCAACGCCTACTTGGGGAAGGAAA
>JAPUES010000173.1:0-7809 GCA_027492445.1 Sporomusaceae bacterium
AAAGCCCAACTATCTTCTTTGCCAATTTTATGAGTAACACTGTATCCTAACGTAGCATTGGTGCCTTCGCCAAAAGAAGTTTCCGCCACTATATCTTCATCCATTACTGCATTATTCTGTTCATCAGTTAGGCCCGTCTTCCCTGTAGGTAAATTGAGATCTAAACTATAGCGGAAACTATCACTGCCACGTTCATTTGTATAAGCCGCCGATAGGGTAGTATCGATAAAACTGGCTAGCTTTTCCTGTTTCCCCGGGCTGTTATTGCGGGATATGACATAAGCAGTGCTCAAAGCATATTCCATTTTTTTATCAACATAAGAAAAATTATAGGGCTGAACAAACTGATACCCACTCTGCCCTTTATTATTTTTCCACTGGTAATATTGAGTTCCAGTATCGAAGTACACTGGACCACTAGTTAGAGGTTCTGGTTTTAGAGACTCTGCCTGGACTTCACCAGTAGTAAGCTTTGCTTCTTGGTCCGAACTTTGAGACCTATCCTGCCCCGCAATGGCGATATTGTTTTCTTCCATTGGTACGGCCATGGCATTAGCATTTACTACGCCTTGATGATGGAAAACCACACAGCATAAAATTGCAAGCAATGCACGTTGATACATATCAGCCCTTCTTCCTAGCTCACGCTTGATTCTTAAAATTATACCTTACGTAAAAAATAATCTCTCTATATAATCCCTATTTCATTCTATATTTTTATACAAAGCACCCCAAATATTAGATGTATCTCTAACATTTGGGGTGAGGTTCATTGTCTTACCGAAGGCCAGTCTGTTTTACAATCGTACTGACTTGACTTGACTTATTCATCGTATAAATATGAATACCATCTACCTTATGGTCTACTAAATCGGAAATCTGCTGACAAGCATATTCTATACCTGCCTTTTCCATATCTTGAGGATTATCCCCATACTTTTCAATCATCGCTTGCATCTTTAGCGGAATCGACGTTCCACATAAACTACAAATACGCTGAATTTGTTTGGCATCCAAGATTGGCATAATACCAAGAGAAATAGGAATATTGATTCCACTTTTCCGTACTTTATCTAGAAAATCATAGTAAATTCCGTTATCAAAAAAGATTTGCGTAATGAGGAAATCCGTTCCGCAATTAACTTTTTGCTTTAAATGGTCAATATTCGCCCCTATATCTCTACAATCCAAATGACCTTCCGGATAGGCTGCACCGCCCACGCAGAAATCATGATTCTTTTTAATATGAGCAACAAGATCTTTTGCATAACGATAGGCACTCTTCGATAAACTATCACTCTGATTATTCGGCAAATCACCACGTAGCGCCAATATATTTTGTACATTTATCTTTTTAATCTTTTCCAAGGATTCTTCTATCTCATCCTGCGAGGCCCCAATGCATGTAAAGTGAGTTACTGTTTCCAGCTCATATTCATTTTGGACTTTATTTGCAATGTCAAACGTAGTGGCAGAACTACTGCCACCTGCCCCATAAGTCACACTTATAAATTCAGGCTTTAATCCTTTTAACGATTGAATGGTATCAAAGATTGTACTAACTGGATATTGCTGTTTTGGGGGAAATATTTCAAAGGAAACTACAATTTGGTCTTTTTGAAACATATCTGAAATTTTCATAATTACACATCCTTTTTATTTAAACCATCATTTGCTCTTTGGAATCACTTTAAATAATTAGCCTAAAAGATAGAAAAATCCTGCAAACTTTCTCAAAAAAATTTTGCAGGATTTTTCTTGCTATAAATACTATGGAAAACTTGGATAATTCATACCTTAATCACCAAAAGAAATTCCAAGGGAGCGTCCTGTTTGAATTAAATCATGTCCCTCCGGAACTAAATAGGGCGTTCCCACAACATCGATTAAATTAACTAAGACAATTTCGTTATTCTGCAATGCCACCATTGTCTTGAATCTTTTAGTAATGATTGCATTTACTGCAGCTTCACCATAACGAGTGGACAATACCCTGTCATAGGCCGTCGGGCTACCACCACGTTGCAGATGACCGAGTACTGTGGATCTACATTCCACTCCGATTAAATTTTCTAGTTCGTGAGCAATTTTATCGCCTACGCCCCCTAATCGTATTGTTTCAGGACAATGATCTACAATCCTTGCTACAGATAATTGACCATTAATCGGCATAGCCCCTTCGGCCACTACAATAATACTAAATAGCGTCCCTTTTTCTTGCCGGCGCTTAATTTTGTCAGTAATCGAATCCCACTTAAAAGGAATCTCAGGAATGATAATACAATCCGCTCCACCAGCGATGCCACTATGAAGAGCAATCCACCCAGCATAACGTCCCATGACTTCGAGAATCATGACCCGGTGGTGAGACTCGGCTGTTGTATGCAAGCGATCTAATGCTTCTGTTGCAATGCTAACGGCAGTATCAAAACCAAAAGTCCTCTCTGTTTTTGGTAAATCATTATCAATTGTTTTAGGAACACCAACTACGGGAAAGCCAAGCTCTGAAAAATCACTGGCAATTTTAAGGGTACCATCACCGCCAATGACAATTAATGCTTCGATATTTCGTTGCTTAAGGTTGCCTAAAGCACGCTCTGACATATCCTTATAAACAATTTCCCCATTATCCATACATTGATAGTGAAAAGGATTATCTCGATTGGTAGTTCCTAGAATCGTTCCGCCACGAGGTAATATACCTGAAATATTTTTAGGACCAAGCAAAAACAAATCATCTTCCACTAAGCCTTTAAAACCATTTTTTACCCCATAAACCTCCATGCCATTTGAATAAGCAGTCTTATAAACCGCCCTTATTACCGCATTTAGTCCTGGACAATCCCCGCCACCAGTTAATATCGCAATTGTTTTCAAATTTAAAAACTCCTTTACTTACCACTTCCTGCTTTGTATGTTTGCATCTTCGCCTGCATCTCTGGGCTCAATTTTTTAACAAGTTCTGCATTGTAGGAACCAGTCGGCGAAAAAGGCAACTCATTATTAAATATTTGCTGAGCTGCAACCGCATAAGAACGGGATTTTTCAACGAGTGACCCTGCACTCACATCGGGATCAACATTCGTTGCCAAAATGGAAATTGTATTGTCGCTATTGTAAAGAATTTCGAAAATCCGTAACTGCTGAGGGAAATCACGTAATGATGCCGTTTCAACCTGCCAGAAGCCTAGTTCAGGGCGATTTGGATCAGGTGATTTAAATGGGGTGACTGTATTCCAATGACGATGTCCCGCTACCCATAGGATTAGATTGGAATATTCATGCAGCTTGGCAAATAACGCCGCCTCGGAGATATAAGCATTAGGACTCCAAGCCATCATGGAATCTCCAGTTTCAACGCCAATGGGTATATGCGCTGCAATAACCATAAGCTTACCTTCCCTCTGCCCCTTGTCCAGTTCATCTACTAGCCATTCATAGCGCTTCTTGTCAAGGGAACCATGGCCATAGCCAAAGCTATTCGAATTATTGGGATCATCGTGCCTTTGTGTGTCATCGAGAACGATAACCTTAAGCGGAAGATTGGACTTTGGTTCAAAGCTATAACAGGCAAAATCTTGATCCAAGTTATACTGGCTGAAGCCGTGACCAACTGGATTAGAAGAAGTCTCAAAAAACTCCCTCATCCACTCTTTTTTGGCAAGGGAACGGCGGTTTGGATCAGCAGCTCGTACCTTCGGCGGTGTTGCAAAATTTTTGACAGGTCCTACCCCGATAACATCCCCATAAGGCGTCGAACCATCAATAGAACCCATGTAAAATCCACGACTTTCTAATCCTTTAGGGTCAGTAAATAAATTCCCCAAATTTACAATATCGTCTCCAATCAGACTTTGACGGATATAATCATTGGGTGGCATGAAGCCCATGAAAAAATGATCATGATTGCCGAGGGTCTGATACCAAGGAATGGTCTTATCAAGCCCTGCTGCCTTGTAAGGTTTCTGATAATCAATGCTCTCCGCTCCGTCATGAGCGCCAGAGCTTGGAGTGATAGTCTTGCCATCTATAACATCAATATACCATCTTGTTTCATTATACTGGGTGTTGTTGCAAGTATCACCTAGGGAGATACCAAAATCAATGGGACTTTTTTTATGAATTGCATTTACCGTCTGAATGGCGGCATCCAGAACATGAGTTGTATATAGCATAATTCCCGAGTATCCTGAAGAAACCCCGCCTTTGTAGCCATAAAAGATTGCCTGTGCCGGGGTTTCTTTATCGGTGATATGAATGTCCGTTATCGTAAAGAAACGTAGTAAAGTGGCCGATGGTTTAACCCCATCACCCCTATAGGAAGCTGGCATAAGATCCATTCTTTTTTCATAATCAAGCCCTGGTCCTTCCTGCCAACGTCCATATCCGTACTGTGTATATTTAGAAATATCAGTAGGAAGGAGTTTAGGGGAAGTAGAAGGTACGTTTATTGGCATAATCGTACGCCCAATTGTTGTCTGATAGCCTGGCGCAGCGCTTAACTTATGTAGTAAAGTAGTAGAAAATCCACCAAAAGCAACTAAGGCAGCCCCGCTTAAACCAGTTTTAATAAAGGAACGTCTAGATAGTTTCATATTCTCTTCTCCTCGCACTTTTATTTTAGTTTTTTTCAGGGATGTATAAAAAGTAACCATCTATCCTATTGATACATGGTTGCTTATCTTCTAGCAGTTATGTAAAAGAGTAAAAAAATGCTCCCTTACCTTATTTTTATAGGTACGACTAATAGGTATGATTGTACCATCTCGCAATACGCACTTATCGTTTGCGTATTGTTCAATATATACAAAATTGACAATATAACTCTTGTGATGCCGTATCCACATTTTTGATTGGTGTTGCTCTATAAATTCATCCAGCGTAGTATAGATAACTACTCTTTGTCCTGCTTGCGCGAGCACAATCTCAACTCTATTTTTTTGACTTTCCAGAAACAAAATATCTTTTATCAAGATACGCTTGACTACGCCACCACAAGTAATAACGATGCTTTCTTTCCCTACCTCTTCTATCTTGGCAATTGTTTTATCCAACACCGCAACTAATTTCTGCCCATCTAAAGGTTTTAAGAGGTAGGCCGCGGCATTGACCTCGTACCCCTCATAGACATAGTCCGTAGAACTGGTTAAAAAAACGATATTTACCAGTTTGTCCTGCTGACGAATCACTCGCGCGCAAGTCATACCATTCATATCGTCCATAATGATATCCATAAATAGAATGTCAAAAATTATTTTTTTACTCTCGATTGCGGAGTTTAGTTTTTCAGCCCGATCATAGGGCAACACTTTCCCGTTGATACGTTGGTTTTGCAAATAGCTTTCTATTGTATTACATATTTGTGTTCGGTCGGCATGATTGTCATCGCAAACCCCGATAATCAACATATTTTATCACCCTATTCTTTACTAAAAAATTCCACATAATACTCATACTATTTTCGACAACAATATGAATAATCCTTCTTTTTTGACTATTTTTAGGTAATTATGAATCAGCCTAAGCTAGTTCCTGTCGTAAAAAGATGACTCCTGCTTCACACAGAAATCATCTGCTTACTTGTTCTTAGCGATGTTACAACAGCTCTATTCGTAGTCCTTCATGGGCATAAAAATCAAGAATCCACGAATCAAAATCCTTATCTTTGATCGTCGTTATCTGATATATGCTCCCCATCGGTATATATAGTTGTATAAAATCGATATCATCCACTGGAATAATTTGTTGGATGCCCATTTTTTTACTTGTTAGTGCAATTTTTTCTGGTTTAGCAAGATCAAGGAAGGTCTCAAACCAAATATAATCCTTTTTTTTAATTTTATAGGTACATTCCACATTTGCACTTAAATCAAATGACTTACTTTCTGATATGTAGTAAGAACGTGCCGTCTTAAATTCTCTTGTTAAGGCTGGCAAACCATAACCAACGTGACTATGGATGGCTTTGATATTGGCAAAGAAATAGTACGTACCACTCGGCAAGTGTTTAAACACCACTGTCCCATTTTCGTCCGTTTTCCCACCATCTCTTTTTTTTCCAACGAAATCCCCCTCCATGGCCGACACATCAACGCCAGCAATGGGTAGACCATTCTCATCTTGTAGTGTAAGCGTTAGAGTAGGCATAGCTACTTCCGCTGCATAAACACTGTGCATTACTAAGCCACAATACATAAGACTAACAACTACAATAACCGACAGTTGTCGCCACCAATATCCTTTACTATATCTTTTTGTCACGCCCATCACCTCCCCAATTATCAGGTGCCTAGCAGCTTCTTATTCTGGTAAAACACGTACTGAAACTGTTAGTACGCCCACCTTATGAGTCATTTGCTTGGTTTCTTGGCTAAATAAATACTTTAAAATAGGGATATTCATTAAAATAGGGATGCCACTTACAGATTTTGTTTCTGTATCGCCTGCAAAAACCCCAACAACATAGGTCTTATGATCAGCTTTCACAAACCCGGTAGTATTTAGGGTCTTGGTTGAAAATTCTTTTGCTGACGATTGCCCGACTTGAACCGTACCCGTAATTAAACCCATTTGCATATAGACATCAAGTCGAACCGTACTCTCACTCGGACGATCCGCATTATATTTCACAATGGTCGGTGTAATTTTAACATCGCTAGTTATGGTCTGCGATGTCAAGCTTGCATTACCATTGCTATCCGTCGTTTGCAAAGGAACGATTGTTTGACTTAAAATCTCACCTTGTATGCCATTTGGCGTATATAGATTACTGCCCATAATAACTCTACTCTTAGAGAGAGAACTACTTAGCTGCGCATTAACCCCCATATAACCCGTTGTTGGCAAAGTTACCCCCGCCGTTATGGTATCGGTGACGGAGCCCTGTGTATCTTTTATCCATTTCCCTATATCAGGAAAATATTTATAACTATTCCCTTCAACCTGACGATTTAACGCACTAACACCATAGTTTAAGTTACCTGTTAAGGACGACCAGTCGATACCTGTCGACTGGTTATCCGCAATATCGAGTTCACGCAAATAGGCGGAAATAATGACGCGATGCGGCCTACCCACTTCGGACAGTAATACCTGAATCTTACCCGCCGCTGTACGCAGCTGTTCTTCATCGGCACCAGATAGTAGCACCATCGACGCTGCCCCCTTCGGCTGCAACAACACCATTGCCATATTAGAAAACTCCGGCATTGGTTGTAAATAAGACAGAAGATTCGTCACCGCCTGCTCATTACCACGAACAATCGGTAGCATGACCGTACCATTTTCAACGATGATATCTACATCGTTGTCATTGGCCTGGACGGTTGAGATAGCCGTGCCTAACAACATAGCGACTACTAACAATAACCCTAGTATGGGATAAATAACCTTGCCTTTTCTTTTAATAATCATAGCCATCTTCCTTATCCACAGGTAAAATCCGTACGGAAATGGTTAATATCGATGCTAAATGCTGTAAACTAACCGTATCGGTAGAAAATATATTTTTTAGTATTGGAATGTTCATTAATATGGGAATACCACTCTTGGTGTTTGTCCAGGTATCACTGGCAAACAGTCCACCAATTATTTTTTCATTATTCGCTTTCACATAATGATTGGACGTTAAGGTTTGTGTTGTATACTGTAACGCTGAAGAATCACCAAAACTGATGGTAGCCGTGGGAACACTGAGCTGGATAACAACGTCAAGATGCACAATACTCTCCTCTGGTTTTTCCGCGTTGTACTGCACAATTGTCGGCGTTATCTTTACATCACTACTAATATCCTGGGTATTAAAGGTTA
>JAPUES010000173.1:7909-10047 GCA_027492445.1 Sporomusaceae bacterium
ACAATTGTCGGCGTTATCTTTACATCACTACTAATATCCTGGGTATTAAAGGTTATTGACCCATTAGAACTAAGGGGAACAGGTATGGAATCATCATTTTTAATTTCTGCCGTTGTACCATTTACAATTGTAATTTCGCTACCAACAATGACCTTCCCTTTCGACATTTGCCGCGTCAATTCCCCTGCTATATTGATTGGAAGATTTTTCAATCCCAACGTATAACCGCTATTATCTTTTGTTATAATACTCGGCAGAAGACCAGGTGGAGTATTACCATCCGTATCCCAAAATCTTGTGGTAGTTGTTGTAATATCCGAAGTGAGGCCACCTTGAATGCCATTTGAAAACCAGGATAAACCAGCCACATCATTATTATCTATCGTTATTTCTCGTAAATAGGCCGCAACCACCAAACGATGTGGCTGTCCCATCCGACTCATTATCGTTTTTAACTTCTGTACTGCATAACGCAAACGTTCCTCCCCCTGATTGCTTGTCAGCAAAATTTTGGGTTTTGTCCCAACAGGAGAGTATAAGGTCATACTTATTCCTTGAAAATCTGCATCTTGTGCTAAGGATGTCAAAAGACCCTCTACCACCGTCTCATTACCAGGCAGTATGGGAAATATCCCAATGCCATTTACAATGCGATAACCAGCAACATCAGCGGTAAGAGCTTCTGAGGGGGTTGCGGGCGCATCAACTACATTAGTAGCATCATCTACAAGAGATACTTCTGTATTATCTACATCAAGATTTGCCACGCACACATTCTCGCTATAGTTTAAGAATAACAACATACTTACGACAACAATTAGATACCTAATAAAAGCACCTCCAAACATCTGTTGCTTCTTAATATTTCTTAATTATACCATTTTCCCTATCATTTTCATTCTATCAAGGATTATTAGCGTGTTTTTAAGGAAAATTGACAAAAAAGAACTACTAGCCGTGAATTATGGCGTAGTAGTTCCTTTTTGTTGGTTTAAGAACATCTTAGTGCGATTTACGGCATTTTCACCAATATTGTAGTAATAAAATAGATAATCATAGTGATGATATACACCCTTTGGAAACACATTATTTCCCGGCGATAACTTTTCTACATCAACAGTACTGCAAATCACCACACCTCTATCAATATTTACTTGCGCATCTGCATAATGAGGTATGGTTATCATTTTCCCCGTTGGATCCATATCTATGGATCCTAAACTTTCTCCAGCAGTTGCCACCTCTTCTCCCCGCGACCAGGAAAGGGGGTTAATCACAAGGGCGCCAGGCAATATTACGGGATTTCGCCCGCCTACTTTCCTTGCTTCCGTATTATAGGAAATAATAACACCTGTATCATTTGGACCATTGGCAAATTTCAAATGGGGATTCTTAGCGAGATACTCTGGTGTAATGGAATAACCAATAACGTATGCAGCAATCATTCTGTCATACACCAGAGGATTGCTCTTCATGTAGTCTGACAATAAATATAGTAATACATTTGAGCCTTGGGAATGGCCTGCTAAAATAAAGGGACGACCCTGATTATAATTTTTGATATAGTAGTCAAATGCAGCAATTGCATCGGACGCCGGGATACCGCCAACAACTTTTTCTTGTTCAACCAGCGGTAAAGCCAATGTATAAGCGGCATCTGCTTGTCGATAGTATGGAGCATAAATATTCCCTACTGTTTCAAAAGTAGAAGCCTGGTAAGCAAGGGCTAATTTCGAATTTTTTACCATGCTAGGGTTATCAATATTACAAATATTTGGCTCCTTGTTATCTATCTTTTGAAATACCGTTGGATAAAGGTAAAAAACATCCACTTCTTTGAGATCCGCAGACGGCAATGACAACCAATGTTCCGCTTTTGAATAATCCGTAGTCTGGCTTTCATTTGCAAATGCCACCAAATTCAAACTGAGCAACAGCACCAGTACTACCATTATAATTTTTTTTGCGTTCATTTTCTCTCCCCTCTCATTAGCGTTGCATTGCTTTAGCAACCTTATAATTATTATACTAAAGAACTATAGCCTTTCTTCCTAACAAGGAAAACTTGCAGGTTTTTCAGGATAATTGACGAAATAAAAGAACGATACGTTTTCTTAGTAAATTGGGAGGTTATATGC
>JAPUES010000174.1 GCA_027492445.1 Sporomusaceae bacterium
ACATTATTAATTTGGATGCCAAGCTATTTTTTACCCATAGGGGCATTGAAAAAGGGATGGAGGGAGTGCCCCTTACCCTCGGAATCTATCGGGCGGAACGGGTTTGCGGCGCTTGTAGTGTGTCCCATGGGATTTCCTATTCTCAAGGGATTGAGGCCATGGCGAATATTAAAATACCATCTCACGCTCAGTATTGCAGGGGAATCCTAGCAGAATTAGAACGCCTATATAACCATATTGGTGATATAGGGAATTTGTGCGCAGGAGTAGGCTTTGCTCTAGGGATTAGCCATGGATCTCGCTTAAAAGAAATCCTTATGAGGCTTAATGAAAGGATAACGGGCAATCGCTTTTTGCGAGGTATCGTCATACCAGGCGGCGTTGCGCAAGAGATAACCTTAGAGATTTCCCAGGAAATCGATATTGTCTTAGAAGAAGTGGCAGAAGAATTTTTAGCATTAATGAGTATGATTAAGGATAATAGTGCTTTTTTAGATCGGGTTAATAATACGGGAATTTTACCTCGGCAAGCGGCCCTTGATTTGGGAGTCGTAGGGGTAGCGGCAAGAGCTTCTGGTATTGGGATGGATACTAGGCGAGATTATACTTATTCCGTATATAATAAGGTTACGTTTAAGGTGCCTATCGAGACGAGTGGGGATGTGGCGGCACGCTTATGGATTCGCAGGACTGAAGTGGAAGAGTCCATTGCTATCATTCGACAGTTACTAAAAAGCATTCCGGATGCTAAAGATAAACTAAGGGTAGAGATTCCTGCTATAAAACCCTATAGCAGTGGTTTAGGGTGGAGTGAATCGGCCCGGGGGTGTAACTTACATTGGATTATGGTAGGGGAGAGGAATGAAATTTATCGCTATTTTCTAAGATCTGCCTCCTATCCCAATTGGCCAGCCGTTACAGTTGCAGCTCCTGGAAATATTATTCCTGATTTTCCGTTGATTAATAAAAGCTTTGAATTGTGTTATGCATGTCTTGATCGCTAAGGGGGCAATATAAGTAATGATAACTCTATTAAAAAACATTATGCATATGGGTATGGTAACAGAACCTTACGATAAAATGCAGGTTCCCCATGCCTTTCGCGGTGAAGTGCTAATCAGTACTGAGGATTGTAATGGTTGTTTATCTTGCACTACCGTTTGTCCCACGAAGGCCATTCTCTTTACTGAGGAAGGTATGACCATTGATCATAAGGCTTGTATTTTTTGCGGACGTTGTGTAAAGCAGTGTGAAATACAAAAAATCAGACATAGTGGCAATTATAAATTAGCTCAATGGCAGGGCAGCGCAGAGGGCGATGCAGGAAGTATACTAAAAGCTGAAATTAAACGGATATTTGGTCGATCCTTACATATTAGGCATCTAGACGTTGGTTCCTGCAATGCTTGTGATTTTGAAATGAGTGCTTTGAGTAACCCAATTTATGACCTACAACAATACGGAATCGATTTTGTTGCTTCGCCTCGCCATGCTGATTTGCTGATGGTTACAGGGGTAGTGACCCGAAATTTAACCCAGGCCTTAGTAATGACCTATGAAGCCACTCCTACTCCCAAAATTGTAATGGCTGTTGGTGCTTGTGCGGCAAGCGGGCAAGTGTTTGGCAATAGCTATGCAGTGAGGGGAGCTGTAGATAAGTTTATACCGGTAGATATTTATGTGCCAGGCTGTCCGCCGAGGCCCCAAGCCTTACTTTATGGCCTATTATTAGCACTAAATAAAATATAATTTATAATGAAACTTTATCCAATTTAACAGGAAATTTGTTCTTTTTAGCGAAGGAAGTATAAACAACTAGTCTTTGAAAGTTCGTAACTTTCCTTATGAAATCACTAAAAAATAGGAGGTATTTTATTTATGAAAACTGTTATTAATACGAATAGAGCTCCTCAGGCGATAGGGCCTTATTCTCAAGCCATAAAAGCAAATGGATTTTTATTTGTATCAGGTCAAATTCCATTAGATCCAGTTAGTGGACAAATTGTCTATGGTGGAGCAGAGTCCCAAGCATATCAAGTTCTTAATAACCTTAAGGCTATTTTAGTTCATGAAGGTCTTGATTTTGACAATGTAGTGAAAGCTAGTGTTTTCTTAAAGGATTTAGAAGACTTTGAAATTGTAAATAAGGTTTATGCTCAATATTTTGTCCATGAACCTCCAGCCCGTGCTTGCGTACAGGTCGCTAAATTGCCGCGGGATGTAAGCGTAGAAATAGAAGTAATCGCAGTATATAAAAAATAATTTGGGATAATTTATGAATTAAAAGCAGCCTTAAAACCAATTGGTTTTAAGGCTGCTTTTAATGGATACGCTACCGTTTTTTCAAAGTACCTGATGGCTTATCAATCTTTTGTTTATTATGCCAGCTAGTCCAAGCAAATAAGATACAGCCAATGAGTATTACTGCTAAGCTGGTAACTTGGGCTGATTTTAAACCAAAGAGTAATGTACCATAATCACCGCGTAAATATTCTAAAAAGAAACGGGCTATGGAATATAAAATGGCATAGAGGATTAGTACTTGCCCCTTTGCATGATTGGTAGTGCGAAAGAGCAATAGGAGAACAAAAATGATAATATCAATTTGTCCTTCCCATATTTCAGCAGGCCACAAAGGCTGATTGCCATATACTTGATGAGCTAAGGTCGTTTCAGGGTAAACGATACCAAAGGAGCCGCCAGTAGGATGTCCGAAAGCATCGCCATTTAATAAATTAGCCATACGTCCAATGGATTGGCCCATAATAATGGCAGGGGCAACAATATCGGCAAAGGCCCAAGTATCAATATTATGACGCTTGGTATAGATGTACCCAGCGATTATGCCAAATAAAATACCACCTTGAATAGCCATTCCACCTTGCCACACAAAAGGAATTTCTAAAAGATGATGTTGATAATAGTCCCAGTCAAAGAAAAATACATCCCATAGTCTAGCGCCCACAATGCCAGCTAAACCTCCGTAAATTCCGATATCAGGCACGTGATTATGCCAACGCCCATCTTGTTTGGCTAAAAAATAGGCTGTGCCAGTAGCTAAAATAATACTTAGGCTCAGTATTAAACCATAAGCACGAATGGGAAAATCTCCAATGAAAAAAAGATATTGATGCATATTGACCTCCATTATCATTCTATCGTTTACTTTATATAGTATCACAACCTATAGGTAGGAAACAAATGTAATACAATCGCAAAATTTTTGTGAATCGGATTCATAATGGTGGTAGCAATGAATGAAGTAGGGTAAAATGAGAAGGAGGAAGTGAGAGTATGAAACAAAAAATTCTAATGATAACCCTTGGAAGTATATTAGCAGTAGTCAGTTTTTTATATACTCATGGAGTGAGCGCTGATTGGGAGGATGCCTTGCCGGCGGCCGATGTTGGGGTAAGGGTAGGGCAAGCATTGCCTGAATTTTCCTTGCCATCCTTAGATGGACAGGAAGTTGCAGTTAGACCATCTGGAAAGATAACAGTCATTAATTTTTGGACTACTTGGTGCCCACCTTGCCAAGAGGAAATGCCAGAACTAGATGCTTTTGCCCAAGGAAATCAAGAAAAGGTAAACTTTTATGCTGTTAATTTACAAGAATCCCAGGAGAAAGTAAAAACATTTATGGATGGGAATGGTTATACCATGCCCGTGTTGTTAGATGAGGAGGGGGATATGGGTAAAAAGTTTCAAATACGAACCATTCCTACGACTCTAATTGTTAATAAACATGGTGTCATAAAATTTCGTAAATCCGGACCGATGACGAGGGGGGAACTAGAAGGTATAATAAATAGTATGTAGGTGAATATTGTGGAGCAAAACATTACGTTGGTTGCTGCTTTTTTAGCAGGAGTTCTTTCTTTTCTATCACCTTGTGTATTACCCCTTCTGCCTACTTATACTGCCTTTCTTTCTGCCGGTACAGACCGAAAAGTAGGAGAAAAAAAGACAAAAGGTAACTTATTCATAAATGGAGTTTCTTTTTTTAGTGGTTTTACGCTTGTCTTTGTGATCATGGGTGCAACCGCTTCCCAATTTGGGCAAATGTTTCTTGTATATCAGGATGGGATACGCCAAGTGGGTGCAATTTTTATAGTCATTATGGGATTGCATGTAAGCGGGATTTTGCGAATGAGGGCTTTAGAACGGGAATATCGACCATTATTAACGAAAACGCTAGAAGGGCCACTGGGTGCATTTTTCTTAGGGATAGCCTTTACAACAGGTTGGATACCTTGTGTTGGACCGATACTCGCGGCTATTTTAGTATATGCTGGCACCGCCGCCACCCTTACGCAAGGGTCTTTGTTACTATTTGTATATGCTATGGGATTTTCTTTACCTTTCTTATTGCTAGCAGTGCTTTTGAATCGGTATTTTTATCAAGTAAGAAGCTTCTATCCTTATTTAGCAATTCTGCAACAAGTAGCAGGAGTAATGCTCATTATTATAGGGATTGTTATTTATTTTGATGTTATGCAAAGAATCTTAGGGGTGCTTTGGCCGTAAAACATAAATCAGAAAGGATGTTATAGTCACTTGTAGTGACTGTAACATCCTTTCTGATTTAGTGGCTATTATTTTATGTCAGACACGAAAGCAACAATCTCAATGTCCTTTTCATTTTTTAATTCAATGCATTTCCCTTCCGATGTTTGTATGATGGGCTTAATGTTATATTCCTTATTGATAAAGATAATTTTCCCCTCGGCACCATTATTTAAGCGTACTTTAGAACCTACGAGGGCATCTTTTGTGTTATTGATAAATAACATGCAAATTTCCGCATCTAACTTACCAAACATCTCTTGTAACAACTCTTCCATAACCAAAAAAGGAGTTAAGGCACTGCGATAAATGCGGTGGGCAGTCATGGCATCGTAGGTATCCGCGACAGCAACGATTTTCCCTTCTTGTGTAATATCATTTTTAAACAGACCCTGAGGATAGCCTGTTCCATCAAGCCGCTCATGGTGCTGTAAAATAGCCAGTTTGACAGGGGCAGCAATTTCTTTGGAACCGAAGACTAGTTCATAACCAAGCATAGGATGCTGTTTCATAAAAGACATTTCATTAGTTGACAATTTAGCTGGTTTGTTGAGAATTTCAACGGGGATTCTAGTTTTTCCAATATCATGTAATAAGCCAGCCAAGACCACATCTCGCAGTTTATCCTCGCTAAAGTGTAACCATTTTCCAATGACACCACAAATCACAGCCACATTAAGACTATGGCGGAAGGTATAATCATCTTTTGTATTGATTAAGTGCAGATAACTAATGACGGCATTTAAGCTTAAAAGATTTTTAATGGTACAATCAGCAATATCATTAATTTGATTGATGGGAACTTCTTTAATATTCCTCGTCTTTTGGAAAGCACTATCAATCAAAGCAAGAATTTTTGCATGCTCTTCAATATAGTACTTTTGTTCTTCCCCTAAGGCGGTATTTTGATCGTCCTCAATTTCTTCATGAATATAAATAGCAGTAAAGCTCCATTCTTGCAACCGTTCAATCATCCATTCTGTTAAAATTGTATGTTGGGCAAGGATCACTTGGCCACTATCCGTTACGATTTCTTTGCCAAGTTTCATGCCAGGTAGAATTTCTGCAATTGAATATTCTTTAACTGTTACCTTTATCAATGCGGAGTCCTCCTCGTATAAACTAAGTTTCATGCCTTCCTAGATAGGGAGTGACATTGATAAGAACAGTGAACTAGTAGGGTTTATTTGAAAATCAATGCCAGTCAAATGCAAAGGATATTATATTTATACTATTCTATTCTTCACTAATGAATAAAAACCTGCACTACGTTAGAGAATTCTTAACATTGAAAAAGCTATCATTCTTGCTCGTGAAATCTAGGAAAGAATGATAGCTTTTTTATTTTCTTTACTAAGTGCTGTGTAGGGGAGCTATTTTAAAAAAGTAATAATCTGCTTAATGGCTTGTTCCATTTTTTGTTTATCTTCCTGGGCTTGCTCGCTGTTGCCACTTACACATTCGAGGGCATTGTTTTCTAAAATAAAAATACCAACCTTTTCAATAGAAGAACGTATGGCAGACAGTTGAATCAAAATATTACTACAAGGTTGTTCTTCTTCCACCATTCGCTCAATACCTGTGATGTGACCTTTAATGTTTTTTAATCGACCTAAGACATCCTTTTTAGTAGCTTCTTCTGGCATTGTATTGTCACCTCATTTGTCTCGCCGCTAGGAGAGGGATATCTTTGATTATAGGGAAGTTAGGAATGATATGCAAGTAGATTAGAGGAATATTGAAAAAGAACTAGAACAAGTAGGTAAATAACTTTTGCAATTATCAGAATATGGTAAGAAAAGTGTGAGAGGAAGGTTATCATGTCATATGTAGCAGCGAAAGATCGGTACCTAACGATGAAGTATAATCGATGCGGAAAAAGTGGTTTAAAACTTTCGGCAATTTCTTTAGGACTGTGGCATAACTTTGGTGATGTAGATAATTATGAAAATAGTAGAAATATGGTTCGTAGCGCTTTTGATGTGGGTATCACTCATTTTGACCTTGCCAACAATTATGGTCCTCCACCAGGTTCGGCAGAAGAAACCTTTGGTCGGATTTTGCGAGATGATTTAAGGCCCTATCGAGATGAAATTATTATCTCAACAAAGGCAGGGTATACGATGTGGCCTGGTCCTTATGGGGATTTTGGCTCTAAAAAGTACCTTGTTGCCAGCTTAGATCAAAGTTTAAAACGAATGGGCCTTGCCTATGTGGATATTTTTTATCATCATCGACCTGATTTGGATACTCCTTTAGAGGAAACAATGGCAGCTCTTGATTTAGTAGTACGCCAAGGCAAGGCCCTTTATGTTGGCCTTTCAAACTATAAACCTAAAGAAGCGCAAGAAGCAATTAAGATGTTAAGGGATCTAGGTACTCCTTGTCTTATACACCAACCTAGATATTCGATGCTGGATCGGTGGGTTGAGGATGGATTATTAGATGTCCTAGAAGAAGCTGGGGTAGGTTCTATTGCTTTTTCTCCCTTAGGAAAAGGTATACTGACGAATCGTTATTTATCGGGGATACCCAAAGATTCCCGTGCTGCTAGTCAAAGTAATTTTTTAAAGTCAGCTGATATTACCGAGGAATTAATGGCTAAAGTTAGAATGCTAAATGACATTGCTGGGCAACGCGGACAAAATCTAGCCCAAATGGCATTAGCCTGGGTACTGCGGGGCAAGCGGATTACATCCGTCTTGATTGGTGCTAGTAAAGTTAGCCAAATCCATGATTGTGTGCAGGCAGTGGAACAACTTTCTTTTTGCCAAGAAGAATTGGATCGTATCGATAACATCCTAAAAGATTGATTTTACAAAAATATAACTGCTAAATTATAAAAGAAATAGTTGCAATTGTTTTAAAATACACTAATAAACAATAAAATTCATTAAATTCAGAAAAATAAATCTTGATTTATAAAGAAAAGTTTAGTAAACTTAATTAAGCACTAAATAAAGTATTGGTTTTTCACAGGAGGAAAAAAGATGGCAGAACTGCGATGGAATCCTTTGTTGGAAACATGGACCATGGTGGCATCAAATAGACAAGGCAGACCACAGCTCCCCAAAGATTGGTGCCCTTTTTGTCCTGGCTCTGGTAAAGTGCCTGATCATTATGATGTCTATAGCTATGATAATGATTTCCCGGCTCTGACAACTACGCCAGAAGAACCTGACCTTCCGTCAAGTGGGCTATATCAGGTGGCACCCAATTATGGTAAGTGTGAGGTTGTTTTGTATTCTTCCAATCATCACAGCACTCTACCAGCTTTGTCTGTGAGCCATATCGAAAAATTATTAGGTTTGCTGTCAGAAAGATACGAAGTCTTAGCACAAGATCCTAAGGTTAAGTATATCTTTCAATTTGAGAATCGGGGCGAAGAAGTCGGGGTAACCATGCCTCATCCCCATGGACAAATCTATGCGTATCCTTTTTTACCACAAAAATTGCAAATTGAATTAGATAGCTGCCGCAAACATTATGACGAGCAAGGACGATGTCTCATTTGCCATATGAATGAGGAAGAAACCCAAGCCAATCAACGGATGATTGGCGAAAATGAAAGTTTTATGGCTTATATTCCTTTTTTTACCGATTATCCTTTTGGGGTATTCATTGTAAGTAAAAATCATAAAGGGAATATAACCGAGTTTGACCAGCAAGAAAAGCACGACTTAGCTCTTCTACTAAAGAATATTACAGGTGCTTTTGATAAACTGTTTGGTAAATTATTTCCTTATATGATGTGTTTTCACCAAACGCCAGTAAATTGTACTGAATATTTGGATGCTAGTCAGTATTACCATTTTCATATTGAATTTTATACCCCTCTTAGGGAAGCAAATAAAATAAAGTATTATGCCTCATCAGAGATGGGAGCATGGGCAGCCTGTAATCCTCTAGCAGTAGAGGATAGTGCTGAAATGTTGCGACAAGCCTATGTAGAGGTTGTGGCGAAGCAGAAGGAGGCCCCGTGATGGACGTGAATAGCTTAAAAACTATATTTGAAGAAGAATATGGGAAAAGTGATCAGGAGCTACAATGCTTTTTTGCTCCTGGCCGTGTGAATCTGATCGGCGAACATATTGATTATAATGGTGGTTATGTATTTCCTGCCGCTCTTTCTCTAGGTATTTACGGACTATTGCGTCTCCGAGATGACCAAAAGATTCAGCTGCGTTCTACCAATGGGGTAGAAAAAGTGGGCGTGGATTTACAGGAAGAAATCTTATACAAAGAAGAAGATGGATGGGGTAATTATCCTAAAGGGGTTATAAAATCCTTACAAGATAAGGGTTATTCTCTTGGCGGTTATGACATTTTATTTTCAGGAAATCTCCCTGATGGTGCCGGCCTTTCCTCCTCAGCGGCCTTATTGGTTTTGGCAACGTTTATGTTGCGCTGGGCTGCCGGAGATAAAGAGATGGATCGGGTAGAAATAGCTAAATTTTCTCAAAAAGTTGAAAATGAATTTATAAAGGTTAACTGTGGTATTATGGACCAATTTGCAGTGGCGATGGGCCGAGAAGATTGTGCTATTTTGCTTGATTGTGAAACCTTAAGTTATAAATATATTCCTTGTGTTCTTGGCAAATATAGTTTAGTCATTATGAATACTAACAAAAAGCGGGAATTAGCAGAATCGAATTATAACCAACGACGGAAGGAATGTGAAGAGGCGTTAGCTCTAATTCGAAAGCACACATCGGTTGACAATCTTTGCCAGGCATTGCCGCAAGATATAACAGCATATCTTACCGATGATGTATTAAGGAGACGAGCAACCCATGTGGTTTCAGAGAATCGTCGTGTACTGCTAGCTACCCAGTTACTAGAACAAGGGGATATGATTGCTTTTGGAACATTAATGACGGAATCACATCAGTCCTTGAAAAATGACTATGAAGTTACAGGTTTAGAACTCGATTCCATCGTTACAGAGGCTCTTATAGCGCCCGGCTGTATTGGAGCACGTATGACAGGAGCAGGATTTGGTGGATGCGCTATTGCCTTGGTAGAAAATAGTAAATTGGAAGACTTTAAAGACAAAGTGATAACTGGGTACAACAAAACTACTGGTTTGACACCTGATTTTTATGAAACAAATATTGCTGATGGTGTCAAGATCCTAGAGTGTTGAGGTGATATATGCATATTTCTCCTGGGTCCTATAAGGGAATTGATTGCTATTATTTAGAAAACAAATTGCTGCGATTGATTGTTGCGCCAGAACGAGGAGCCAAAATCCTTTCCTTGGTGTATAAACCGCAAAAATTTGAAGTGCTTTTTCAGCCAGTGGATGGTACTTATCCTGTAGCGGACTACGGCGCAGATTTTGCAAAGTATGATACGTCAGGGGCAGATGAAATGTTTCCAACCATTGATGCTTGTGATT
>JAPUES010000175.1 GCA_027492445.1 Sporomusaceae bacterium
AAGAAATAGAAGAAAAAGTGAAAGAAAGAAGCAATCTTTCTGCATGATGAAGACGAAAACCCCTGCTCAGCAGGGGTTTTCGTCTATGAAAATAATAATTATAGCTGTGATATCGGTAAATCTGTTGGTAAGGAGGGCAATAATTCAAGGCGACGCTTGGCTGTAATTTCTCGAAGGGTTGCTTTCTCCAAATCCCATGATTTATGAGTAAAGTCTTCTCGAGTGAAAATTCCCTTGTCAATGAGGAGCTCAATAAGGGCACTGATTGCTAAGGTATTTTTGTAGTCCGTATCTTTTAAATCAGCAAGCTGACCAATGATAGTAATTTGATTCATATATAACACCTCAAAATTAAATTTCTTACCATAAGTATTCCCCTAAAATTATGCATTTATGCTGTATAAAGGGATAGAAAAAAATTTTTTAATGGAGAATAAACTCTTTCTTACCTTTTAAGGTAAAAAGAGCCCTGTTTATTTTGACTTATTGCAGATAGTTTGATAAAATTTTAAATTAGGCATATAGTGTAAATTTAATAAGATAAGATTGGTCCATGTGCCAATTATTAAGGAGCTGATGACTTTTGATTAAGTTTCTAAAAAAATTATTTGGCGATGACAACGAAAAAGAAATTAAACGTATGATGAAATATGTGGAGCAAGTAAATTCCTTTGAAGGGGAAGTGCTTAAACTAAGTGATGTTTCCTTGGCCGCAAAAACGGATAGCTTCAAACGCCGTTTGGAAAAGGGCGAAACGTTAAATGATATTTTACCAGAAGCTTTTGCTGTCGTGCGGGAGGCTTCTAGGCGGGTGCTAGGTATGCGCCATTTTGATGTTCAATTATTAGGCGGTATTACCTTGCATGAAGGCAATATTGCGGAAATGCGTACTGGTGAGGGTAAAACCTTAGTAGGGACATTAGCTACGTATTTAAATGCTTTGACGGGAAAAGGCGTGCATGTAGTTACTGTCAATGATTATTTGGCAAGACGTGATAGTGAGTGGATGGGTAAGGTCTATCGCTTTCTAGGTTTATCTGTCGGTCTTATTGTTCATGGACTGGATTTTGTGGATCGTAAGCAAGCATATTATGCGGATATTACATATGGTACGAATAATGAATTTGGCTTTGACTTTTTGCGCGACAATATGGTTATTTACGCTGACCAAATGGTGCAGCGTCCTTTGCATTATGCTATCGTGGATGAAGTAGATAGTATTTTAATTGATGAGGCTAGAACTCCTTTGATTATTTCAGGACCAGGAGAAAAATCCACAGAGCTATATCACATCCTGGCGAAAATTGTGCCAAAACTAAAGGCTGTAGAAGATTATACTATTGATGAAAAGGCGCGTACGGTGGCACCAACCGAAAGTGGTATTGCCAAAGCTGAAAAATTGCTGGGCGTGACCAATCTATATGACAGTGAAAATATTGAAATGTCTCATCATTTTAATCAGGCACTGCGTGCTTGGGGCTTGATGAAACGTGACCGAGATTATGTCGTAAAAGATGGAGAAGTAGTCATTGTAGATGAATTTACTGGTCGCCTTATGTTTGGCCGCCGTTATTCCGATGGCCTACATCAATCCATTGAAGCCAAGGAAGGGGTAAAAGTCGAACGGGAAAGTCAAACATTGGCATCCATTACCTTCCAAAATTATTTCCGCATGTATGAGAAACTTTCCGGTATGACGGGTACGGCTAAGACGGAGGAAGGGGAATTCCGTAAAATTTATAAATTAGACGTTATCACCATCCCTACCAATCGCGTGGTTTCCCGTGAGGATTTACCGGATGTTATTTATAAAACTACCCGGGCTAAATACCGGGCGGTAGTCGAAGCCATTCGGGAACGTCATGAAAAAGGCCAACCTTTGTTGGTGGGTACAACCTCCATCGTTCAGTCAGAAGAATTGAGTAAATTATTAAAGCAAAAAGGTGTACAGCATAATGTACTAAATGCTAAGTATCATGAAATGGAAGCGCAAATCATTGCCCAAGCCGGTCAAAGGGGAGCGGTCACCATTGCTACGAATATGGCGGGGCGAGGTACGGATATTGTACTAGGTGACGGTGTAGCAGAGCTCGGCGGTCTACATATCATTGGTACAGAGCGCCATGAAAGCCGTCGTATTGATAATCAGCTGCGGGGACGTGCTGGTCGTCAAGGGGACCCTGGTTCCTCCCATTTTTACTTATCTCTCGATGATGATTTAATGCGTCTCTTTGGTTCTGATAATATTGCGACCATTATGGATAAACTAGGGATGGGCGAAGATGAGCCCATTGAACATGCCTTAATTACCCGTTCTATTGAGCAGGCACAAAAGAAAGTAGAAGGTCGCAATTTTGACATACGTAAACACGTTCTAGAATACGATGATGTTATGAATCAACAAAGAACCGTGATATACGGTCAACGTCGCCAAATTTTGGTGGGCGAAAACATGAAAGAGAATATTTTCCACATGGTTGAAAAGTTAATTAACCGTGGCATGGAACTCTTTGCCGATGAAAAGCTATATCCTGAGGAATGGAATTATAGCGGTTTAATTGAGTATTGTGAGGAAATCTTTGCACCGGAAGGCTATTTAAAAGAAGATGCGCTAAATAAGCTTAGCCGGGAAGAATTGCAGGAAGAATTATTGCGTACTGCAAGCGTAACCTATGATTCCCGTGAAGCTTTATTTGGCACGGATAATATGCGGGAAATGGAAAAAGTGGTCATGCTCAAAGTCGTAGATTCAAAATGGATGGAACACTTAGATGCCATGGATACATTGCGGGAAGGTATCAGCCTACGGTCTTACGGACAGCGTGATCCTTTGATTGAATATAAGATTGAGGCTTATGATATGTTCCAGCAGCTCATTGAACTGATTCAAGAGGATATTGCTAAATACATTTACCGTGTCAATATTGTGAGCCAACCAGAGGATCGTTTGCAGCAGGCTCATGCTGTTCATGGTGAGGAAGAAGAAGTGCCCCAGGTGAAAAAACCTATCGTTAATACGGATCATACAGGGCGTAATGATTTATGTACCTGTGGATCAGGTAAGAAGTATAAGAAGTGCTGCGGCATCAATAAATAAAGGCTCATTTGTAAAGTATGGGAGTTGAGGGGTTTGTTATTAGAGGATTTACGGGGATCCGTAGTTGCTTTTGAAGAAAAACTAGCTGAAGTGAGGGTTTCTCTTTGACGTTGCTGGTAAAGAAGAGCGTATTTCCTTATTAGAAGATACCATGGGTGCACCAGGCTTTTGGGATGATCCTGCTGGGGCGCAAAAAGTGGCTCAGGAACTAAATAATCTAAAAGCTTCTGTTGCTCAGTATTATAATTTAGGAAAAAATCATGAAGAGGTAACCATGCTCTGGCAGCTGGGCATGGAGGAAAATGATGAAAGCGTATATCCTGAAGTGGTGGATATAATAAGCAAGATGACAAATGAAATTGAACATTTGGAACTTACGCTGATGCTGTCTGGGGAACATGATGGCAGCAATGCTATTTTGACATTACATGCGGGTGCAGGAGGCACAGAGGCTCAGGATTGGGCGCAAATGCTCCTACGAATGTATGTCAGGTGGGCAGAAAAAAACGGCTATCAGGTGGAGACTATGGACTTATTAGCTGGGGATGAGGCGGGAATTAAGAGTGCCACTATTTTAGTAACTGGCGTAAATGCCTATGGGTACTTAAAATCGGAAAAAGGTGTACATCGCTTAGTGCGCATTTCCCCCTTTGATGCTAGTGGACGTCGTCATACTTCCTTTGCCGCCGTTGATGTAATGCCTGAAATTGATGACAATGTAGAAATTGATATTAATATGAATGATATTCGCGTGGATACTTTCCGGGCAGGCGGCGCTGGCGGACAGCATATCAATAAAACCGATTCGGCGGTACGCATGACTCATGTACCGACGGGTATTGTAGCCCAGTGCCAAAGCCAGCGTTCCCAGATCAAAAATCGGGAACAATGTATGAAAATGCTTAGAGCCAGACTATTTGAACTAGAACAGCAAAAACAAGCAGACTTTAAGACCGAGCTAGGCGGTGATTATCAGGCCATTGAATGGGGAAGTCAGATTCGATCCTATGTATTTCATCCCTACAATATGGTTAAAGATCATCGCACTAACAATGAAACAGGCAATGTACATGCGGTTATGGATGGGGAACTAGCCAGCTTTATTGAAGCTTACCTCAAACAGGGTAAATAATTAGGGAGGTACATGGTTGTGAGAAAACGCCTGATGATTATGATTGTAGTGGTATTTAGTTTGCTATTGAGTAGCGAAGTACTATTGCCGCTTGTTATATCCCAAATTGTAAACCAAGGCATGATGAGCCAGACCGGCAGCAGCCATGTTTCGTCTAAACTAAATAAAACTCCAGGGTTTTTAATGTTGGGTGGTTCTTTTGATACCATTCACATGGTAGCTACTCAGGCTAAATTTGATAAAATTACTTTTACTGAAATGAGCATTGCCTTGACAAAAGCTCAGCTAAATATGGGTAAGCTGTTTGCGAATCGTCAAGTAGAATTGCAATCTGTTACTGATGTTGATATTATAGTAGTAATGAGGCAAGAAGATCTTGCTCAGTGTCTGAATCAGACCGTAAAAGGGGTAAAAAATGCAGTTGTGACGATAACTTCCGATCAAGTTAAGGCCAGCAGTACTTTTGCCATTGGAGGATTTGCGAATGTAGATGTCGGTTTAGAGGGCAGGATTGTAGGTGATGGACAGAAAATTAAGTTTGTCACTGAGAAATTTTTGATTAATAATAGGGCGTCAGGTAATATTGCTGGTACTCTATTAACAGAAATTCCCCTTTTGGATCTAAATAAACTGCCATTTCATGTGGGTGTACGTGATATTGTTATGGAAAATGGAAAAGTCAGTATTTATTTAGACAACCGGTTACATTAACCAAATCTTATTTCTACATAAGGTGGGAGAAGTCTTTGAAACATTTTAAATATAACCAGATGTTACTGCTGCTGATTATGATTGGTTTAGTTGCAGCCTTAACAATTGTCTGGCAACGGCATATAGTAGAAGAAAATAATACCACTGTTGAAATGGTAATGGAATATGAGGATGTTGTTGAATTGGCCCAGCTTGAAGGCGTGCCTATCAACGAGCTCATGAAAGAGGTCCATGATGCAGGGATTACTTCCTTGGCCGTCTATGAAACAACCTTAGAAAAATTAAATAAAAGCGGTGAAGTTACTGTCTTATCAGGAGCTCAACTTTTGCATCAATATCGGGCGGGTATGTTATCGGATGCTGTTTGGCGCAATTTAGTGGAAACTGGGCGTATTCAAGCGGAAGATGTGTATGTCATTGGTCATGACCCGAAGGTATTTGCCGAGGTGAAAGAAGATTTAGCCCTGCGGCTTAGTCCTGAGCGAGTGACTCTGGTAAATAATCAGCAAATTCTAGCCGTAAAAGCCAATTATGAAAAAGTGGTAAAATGGAACTTAGGACTGTCGACGAATGAAATGCACTATGTAGAAAGCCAAGGTTTTTATGTAGTGGCTCGTCCTAGTAACTATACGAAAGTACAGGCTAGTGATGTACATGCTGTCTTTAAACGGTTGGCAGGTATTGAAAAGGTATCAGCACTCATGTTTGTGGGGGATGAAGCTTTAGGCTATCCTGAATTTTTACCATTGACCCTAGAATATGTGAAAGCAAGAGGGATGACCCTTGCTTTAATTGAACATCCCTTGCAACTACAATTTTTTAAACAGGAAGGTCTCGTGGCCATGGCCATGGCCAATAATTATCAAGCAGCAAGGATGTATGTTATTCCGAAAGATGAACAGCCTAAACTTAAACCGGCAGAGGCTATTCAGCGTTGGGTAGTGACGGATCAGGAGCGCAATATTCGTATGAATCTTTTGCGCAAATATGATAAGCCCGAGCCTGGGAAGAGTCTAGTGGAAACTAATTTAGAGTATATTTCAGCTGTAAATAAAGGTTTGATTGAGAAAGGTTTTACCATTGGTAAGGCTGGGACTTATGCGCCTTATTTCCCGAGCAAAATCTTATTAGCCTTGATTATTATTGGTGGAGTGGCAGCGGGAGTGTTATTTTTGACCTTAGTCTTTCCTTTCCGTCCTCTTTATCAATATGGATTACTTTTCTTATTGTCAGTAGTATTTATATTACCCATCTTAAAGGGTAATGGAAATTTAGTACGACAAGCTGTCGCTTTAGGGAGTGCTATTTTATTTCCGGTGTTAGCTATGACTTGGCAAATCGACCGCTGGCGGGCGGCTCCTCCGCAAGGTAATAATGCCCTTGTACGGGTGTTAGTTGATGGTGTGGGTGGTCTAATCTTGACAGTTATGTTATCGATGGTTGGTGGTATGTATGTGGCAGCCATACTTGGGGATGTGCGTTTTTTTCTAGAAATGGAAATCTTCCGAGGTGTAAAATTAACCTTTATTGCACCAATACTATTGGTTACAATTGTCTATTTAACACGCTATAACTTGTTTGCAACCCATCAAGAGGATGCTAAAGGCATTTGGCAACAAGTCATGAAGATGCTTGACTACCCTGTTTATGTAAAAAGCTTATTTGTTTTTGCCGTTGTGGCTTTGGGAGCTTGGATCTTTGTTGGAAGGTCAGGCCATACGTCTGGCGTCCCTGTACCTGATATTGAACTAAAAATGCGATCTTCCTTGGAACGAATTATGTATGCTCGTCCTCGGGGAAAGGAATTTATGATCGGGCATCCTGCTTTTTTTCTAGCAGTTATGGCAGTTTATAGACAATGGCCGCGGATGCTCCATTATGGCTTGGTACTGGTTGCGACAATTGGACAAGGATCTTTGGTAGAAACCTTTGCTCATTTGCGTACGCCTGTATTTATGTCCTTCATCAGAGGAATAGATGGTATGGTAGTAGGCATAGTATTTGGTGTACTGGCGGTGATTGGTGTGCAGATACTTAGCTACTTCTCTTTTGCCTTAGGAAGGAGACCTGCTAAGTATGAGTGAGATTGTTATTTCCGGGTACTATGGTTTTGGCAATGCTGGCGATGAAGCCATGCTGGCAGCCATGGTTGAAGTATTAACAGAACTTGACGCTGATGTGAAAATTACGGTTATTTCTGGGAATCCAGCAGATACTCGAAAACGCCATGGTGTGGCCTCTATATATCGCTTGAATTATCCAGAAATAGCACGTGCTTTATGCAAAAGCCATTTGTTAATCAGTGGTGGCGGCAGTTTGCTGCAAGATGTTACCAGTGAACGCAGTTTATATTATTATTTAAGTATTATGATGCTAGCGAAGAAACTAGGAACGCCAGTGATGCTCTATGCCCAAGGCATTGGTCCGGTACGGGGTAAGCTGGCTAGAGGGGTTATGCGCTATATTGGTAATATGGTGGATTTAATCACTGTACGGGATGAAGGTTCTGAGGAAGAACTCAGACGCCTAGAAGTGACTAAACCGCCTATCCATGTTACTGCTGATCCCGTACTGGCTATGCACCAAGTCGATAAACAAGTAGGAAGAAGGATTTTGCGTAAGGCAGGAATTGTCGGTGCTACTCCTCTCATTGGTATTTCAGTGCGGGAATGGAAGGACTGGGGACATTACAAGCAGGTCTTAGCACAAGTAGCAGATCAAATTGCCCTAGAGTTTGGGGCCAAGATTGTATTTCTACCGATGCAATGGCCGGAAGATGTTGCCGTGTCTAAGAAAATCGCCAGTCGTACCCAGCAAGGAACCATTGTACTCTCAGAAGAATACACAACTAGTGAACTACTATCCTTAGTGGGAAATTTTGATATGCTAATAGGTATTCGCCTGCATGCTTTGATTTTTGCTGCTGTTATGCATGTACCAATGGTGGGAATCTCCTATGATCCTAAGATTGAACGTTTTCTAGAAACCCTTGGTGAACATAAGATTGGAACTTTGCAAAATATAACCGTGGAAAATTTGTTAATGAAAGTACGTCAGTTGTGGGATATTACTAACAATCGGCAAAAATCTGAGCAAAGCAATTCCCTGAGGGAGAAAGCCTTTCGTAATGCAGAACTTGCTCTGGAACTTATTGCGCAGGCAAAAAGCAGAAAGGGATAATTATGAAAAAAATCGTATGGCGTGATTATTTAGGGATTACCATAGGGTGCCTTATTACGGCAGTCAGTTTGAATATGTTCTTAATACCGAATAAGGTAGCCGCTGGCGGTGTTAGCGGTCTGGCGACGGTATTGCATCATCTCTTGTCTTGGCCTGTTGGTCTTATTATGTTGGCTTTTAATATTCCTTTATTTATTATCGGTATTAAAATTATGGGGCCCCGCTATGGTATCAATACTCTTTTTGGTGCAGGGATGTTATCCTTAGCCATTGAAGTAACTCTCCCTTTTACTCCGGTATTAACCACCGACTTACTGCTCAGTTCCTTATATGGTGGGGTAATAGGCGGCATTGGCCTTGGATTAGTATTTCGCTCGAAGGGGAATACTGCTGGTACAGCCTTGGCGGCTGTGATTTTAAATAAACTCTTTGGGATTCGTATTGGACAAGCCATGATGGCAGCTGATTTTTTTGTTATTATATTTGCCGGTGTCGCCTTTAAAAGTCCTGAACTTGCGTTATATGCTTTGATTTCCATGTTTGTCACAGGACAAATTATAGATTTGGTTCAGGAAGGGCCAAGTTCCTCTAAGGCTTTCTTTGTTATGAGCAGTCAGCCAGATCAGGTAGCGGAAGCCATTCTTGTAGAAATGGACAGAGGAGTTACTCTTTTTCACGCTAAGGGTTGTTACACAGGAAAACCACAGGAAATGTTATTATGTGTGGTGAGTACTAGTGAAGTTACCCAGCTGAAAGAGTTAATATATGAAATTGACCACAAGGCTTTTGTAATTGTTACATCTGCCCATGAAGTCTTAGGTGAAGGTTTCACTGAAGTTAAACGGTCCAAAACATAAAAATAGGAGGTTGTCGATATGGCTAAAAAACTTACTGCAGAACAAGTATCACAACTAGAAAATCATGTAAAGGCCATTCGCTCTAGTATTGTGTCTATGGTCACGGAGGCTCAATCAGGCCATCCAGGCGGTTCTTTATCGGCGGCAGATATTTTAGCTACTTTATATTTTGCTGAGATGAATGTCAATCCTAAAGATACCCAGATGAAAAATAGAGATCGCTTCGTTTTGTCCAAAGGCCATGCAGCACCAGTGCTCTATGCTACCTTGGCTGAAAAAGGATTTTTCCCGAAAGAAGAATTACTGACATTGCGTAAAATAAACAGTCGCCTGCAAGGACATCCTAGTATGAAAAACTTACCAGGCATTGATATGTCAACAGGCTCCTTAGGTCAAGGTCTTAGTGTAGCTGCTGGTATGGCTCTTGCTGCTCGTTTAGATGGCAGTGACCATCGAGTTTTCACCATCCTAGGTGATGGGGAATTAGAAGAAGGTATGGTATGGGAAGCCGCCATGTTTGCTGCTCATTATAAGCTAGACAATTTGACAGCTTTCATTGATTACAACGGACTGCAGATTGATGGTCCGGTAGCCGATGTTATGTCCCCACTGCCGATTCCTGAAAAATGGCAAGCTTTTAGTTGGAATATTATTGAAATCGATGGCCATGATATCAATGCCATTTACGATGCTATCCAAATTGCTAAAACAGTAAAGGGCAAACCAACCATGATTATTGCGAAAACGATAAAAGGTAAAGGCGTATGCCAAATGGAAAATATTGCTGATTGGCATGGCAAGGCACCTAGCCATGAACAATGCGAATTGTTTCTTGCCCAATTGAATGACTTAGAAACAAAATAAAAAATGCAGGTTAGGGCAACTAAGGCTTGGT
>JAPUES010000176.1 GCA_027492445.1 Sporomusaceae bacterium
ATTTTAGAGAATTATAGCGAAATAAGAAAAAAATGTAAAAAAGATAGAAAGAATTCTATGGCATTATTGGATAATATTGGGCAATAAGGAGATGGTCAAATAACATGAAAATTGTAAATATCACGGATATTCCTGGCATACAAATAGGAAATGCTCAAGATTTTGAAGGAGCCACTGGTTGTACCGTTATTCTTTGTAAGGAAGGGGCGGTTGCTGGCGTGGATGTGCGAGGGGGAGCGCCAGGAACTAGGGAAACGGATCTTTTAAAACCAGAGAATTATGTAGAAAAAATACATGCTGTACTGCTAGCAGGTGGCAGTGCCTTTGGTCTTGATGCGGCAGCAGGAGTTATGAATTATCTAGAAAAACAAGGAATTGGCTTTGATGTGGGAGTGACAAAGGTACCTATTGTGGCTGGGGCAGTACTCTTTGATTTGACCTGCAAAGACCATCGCACGCGGCCGAATCAAGAAATGGGTTACAAGGCTTGTCTTGCCGCTGAAAGTCATGATTTTACAGAAGGGTCAATAGGGGCAGGAACGGGGGCTACCGTGGGTAAGTTTTACGGAATGGAGTATGCCATGAAGGGCGGACTTGGTACTTATTGCCTACAAGTTGGCGAGATGATAGTAGGGGCCGTCGTCGCTGTAAATTGCTTTGGCGATGTAATCGATCCGAGTACGGGGGCTATTTTAGCTGGAGCCTATCAAGAAGAACCTCCTACATTCCTAGATTGTGAAAAAGGTATGATTGAGGGACATGGCAATTGTGGCAATGGTTTTACTGGCAATACCACTATTGGCACGATTATAACCAATGCAGCAATGACCAAAGCCCAGGCCCAGAAGATTGCTTCTATGGCTCATGATGGCTATGCACGCACCATGAGGCCAGCTCATACCATGCTGGATGGGGATACGATTTTTGCCTTGTCGGTAGGTAATGCTAAAGCCGACATGAATGTAGTTGGACTGCTGGCAGCGCGGGTTATGGAACAAGCAGTACTAGCTGCTGTTAAGCAAGCTTCGACGGTAGGTAGGTATAAGACGTATCAAGAAGTTTTTGCAAAATAAAGGATGTTGATTCTTGTAGTTTAAGGAGAAGTTGATCAAGATTATACAAGGAGGAGTTTTAATGGATAGTATTACTATTAAGCAAACGGAGGGGACGCTTTTTGGGCACCCTAAAGGCTTATTTATATTATTTATGGTAGAAATGTGGGAACGTTTTTCTTATTATGGGATGCGAGCGTTGTTGGTTTTTTATATGACCAAGCAGTTGTTGTTTGGACAAGAGCATGCTTCTCATGTGTATGGCATTTATACTGGTTTAGTATATTTAACACCTCTCTTTGGTGGAATTTTGGCAGACCGATTTTTAGGACAGCGAAAATCCGTCTATATTGGCGGTATATTAATGGCCATTGGACATTTTTTGATGGCTTTTGAAAATTTGTTTTATATGGCCCTAGGATTTTTAATCATAGGCAATGGCGCCTTTAAACCGAATATTTCTACTCAAGTTGGGAATTTATATCCAGTAGGAGACAGCCGAAGGGATAGTGCTTTTAGTATTTTTTATGTCGGCGTTAACATAGGCTCCTTTTTTGCTCCCTTAGTTTGCGGAACCCTAGGCGAGTTGTGGGGGTGGCATTATGGTTTTGGTGTTGCGGGTGTAGGTATGTTGGTAGGTTTAGTTATTTACATGTGGGGAGAAAAGTATTTAGCGCCAGATAACTTAACCGCGAGTAAAAATATAAGTAACAATAAAGGGTCTGAACCATTAAATCGGAAAGAAAAACTGAAAATAGGTGTGTTGATAGTGCTTTGTATATTAACTATTCCTTTTTGGATTGCGTTTGAACAGCAAGGGAATACGCTAGCTTTATGGGCGGATGCGGATACAGAGCGGCATGTATTTGGCTGGGAAGTACCAGCAACCTGGTTTTTATCCTTGAATCCTTTATTTGTGTTTACGGTAACGCCTTTGCTAACGGCTTTTTGGGCTTGGCAATCTCGTCATGGTAAAACCATGAGCTCCATTGCTAAAATGGTGATGGGCTGTATGTTGTTAGGTGGGTCGTTTATTATTATGATTCCAGCAGGAATGTATTATGAAACAGATGGAATACCCGTTAGTATGTGGTGGCTCATTATGAGTACCTTAGTCATGACCTTAGGGGAATTATATTTATCGCCAATTGGAATGTCCATGGTAACAAAATTAGCACCCGTCCGATTGGTATCTATGTGTATGGGGATTTGGTATTTATCCTCTTTTGCCGGTAATTTGTTAGCTGGTTATATCGGAGGATATTGGGAAATGTTAAGTAAAGCTCAGTTCTTTTCATTGCTTGCAGTCGTCGTCAGCGCTGCTGGCAGTGCTACGTGGCTTTATTTGTACTTCTTAAATCGATCTAGTATTAAAGATGAAATTGCAAAAGTATAAAAAGTTGGCTGTAGTTGTATTTTGGTATGAATGTATATAATGTTTGCAAATAATTCACAAAAAGAATAAAATCTCTATATAGCGTATTAAAAAAATGTAAGGATTAAAGTTTATTACTAGCATTAAGGTGCTGATTATTTTGGCGATTTATTATATAATGAATAAGCACTTTATTATCCGTTGGCAGCAGAAAAAGTCTAATCGTGGTTAAGTGCATGACAAGCAAGCATCACATTATGGAGTGAAGGATATAGAAAATGACGGAATCAAGGGAACAAACATCAGGAATTAAAAAACAAAGTAATTCTTTTCTAAAAGGGACATTGATTTTGACGGTAGGCGGAATTGTTGTCAAGGTCATTGGCTTTTTAAATTGGATTATCTTATCGCGGGTTTTAGGCGGGGAGGGCATTGGATTATACCAAATGGCCTTTCCTATTTATCTTTTAGCACTCAGTATTTCTTCGGCGGGTATCCCGATAGCAATTTCGATTATTACAGCTGAAAAACTAGCATTGAATGATTTTAAAGGTGCGAATCGAGTTTTTCGCATATCCCTAGGCGTTTTAACTTTAACGGGTTTGTTTTTTAGTGTATTACTATATTTCGGTGCGGAGCTACTCATTAAATATCAATTTATTAATGATCCTAGGGCTTATTATGCCCTGCTTGCCTTAGCACCCGCTGTATTTTTTGTGACTATCTTATCGAGCTTTCGCGGTTACTTACAAGGCTGTCAAATTATGACGCCAACAGCTGTTTCGCAGATTGTTGAGCAATTGGTACGCGTTATTACAATGCTGATTTTTGCTAGCTTATTATTGCCTAGAGGGTTAGAATATGCGGCAGGAGGAGCTAGCCTTGGTGCTGCTCCTGGTGCTGTAGCGGGTTTACTTGTACTTATTTATTATTATTGGCGTTTAAATAAGACTTTTAAACAAAAAATTGAGAATCAAATTGATACAAAGGAGCAAGAGGCAAGTTACAGTATTATAAAGCGTATTGCCAAGTTAGCCTTGCCTGTATCCCTATCTAGTTTGATGTTGCCTATTGTGGCAAATATTGATTTGTTTATTGTTCCAGCTCGCTTAGAAGTAGCAGGCTATGCGGTAGAACAAGCCACTGAATTATTTGGTTATTTGACGGGAATGGCGGTACCACTACTGAATTTATCAACTATCTTGACGGCAGCATTATGCATTAGTCTGGTACCGGCAATATCCGAGTCTTTTTCTTTAAATGACACAAAACGAGTGTATGAACAGACGTCTTCCGCCATGCGTATTGCGAATCTAGTGACCATCCCTAGCTTCGTTGCCTTATGGCTACTCGCAGAACCTGTATCTCAGTTGGTCTATAATGCACCTGGGGCCAGCCATTCTATTAGTATTTTAGCAGTAGGGATTTTTTTGTTGGGGATTCACCAAGTTACCACTGGGGTACTGCAAGGCATGGGTCATACATCCATTCCTCTAATAAATATGGGCATTGCTCTTGTCTTTAAAGTAATTTTGAACTGGGAGCTTACGGCTATGCCCGAATTAGGTATAAAAGGAGCGGCTTGGGCAACTGTGGTGGATATTGGTATTGCGGCAATATTGAATATGTATTTTGTATATCGATATGTAGGATTTACTATGAATGTTCAAAGCGTAGTCAAGCCTGTAATAGCGGCAACCGCTATGGGAGGTATCATTTATCTTACTTATGATGGGATGATGATGGAAACGGGCAGTATGGCTTTAGCTACGCTCACAGGCATGTTCCTTGGTGCCATAGTATATGGAATGGTTCTGCTATTAATTGGTGGTATTAGTGAGAGGGATATTAAACAAATGCCGGTAATTGGCGCACGTATGGCTCCGCTCTTGCGAAGACTTGGCCTATTTAGGACGCTATAAGACCAAAGGTTTAAGGTTGCAAAAAAAATAGAATTATCAGGAAAAAAATATAGTCAAGACTAGTAAAAAAAAAATAGAGTGATATAATTATCTATAGATAATTATTATCTGTTTATGAGCGCAAGACTATATTTTTTTTGGTAATTCTTTAATATATGAGTTATAAAAAAGAGATGTAAAATCTAATGTACGGGGTGTAATTATGAGCAAGTTTCAAGTAATTAAACGCGATGGTCGTGAGGTCGAACTAAATGTTGAAAAGATTTATGCGGCTATAAAGAAAGCCTATACCGAGAATTTTGACGGTGTAGTAGTCGAAGGGAAATTGCGGGCTTTATCGGATAAAGTATTTCATAATATTGAGGCGAGACTGCTACATAGTTTATCGGTGGAAGAAATACAAGATATTGTAGAAGATGTATTGCTACAATCTGATGAAGTGGCCGTGGCTAAAAAGTATATTGCTTATCGTGCGAAACGCACTCAGGTGCGGGAAGCAAATATGCGGCTCATGATGGATTATAAAGACATTACTTTTAAAGATGCAGAACAAGTAGATGGTAAACGGGAAAATGCTAACGTGGATGGCAATACGGCTATGGGGACCATGCTACAATATGGTGCAACGGGGTCAAAACAATTTGCCATTCATCACATTTTAAAACCTGAGTATGCCAAAGCCCATCAATCGGGTTATATTCATATTCATGATATGGATTTTGAAGCCATTGGGACTTTAACTTGCTGCCAGATTGATATTAAGAAGTTGTTTAAAAATGGTTTTTCTACAGGTCACGGACATTTACGGGAACCACAGGATATTATGAGTTATGCAGCCCTGGCAGCTATTGCAATCCAAAGTAATCAAAATGACCAGCATGGTGGTCAATCCGTACCTAATTTTGATTATGGACTAGCGGCTGGTGTTGCGAAAACCTTCGTTAAACTATATTCGGAAAATATGAGAAAAGTATTGACCATTGACTTTGAGGAACTTTCCGATGCCGCCCTTGATCAAGTTATCAGTGCTACGATTCATCCTTATAGCGATGATCATTGTGATTATCCACGTATTGGATCGACGGAATATGTAGAGTATCATGTTCACGAATCACCCCGCTTACAGGCGGCTTTAGCAGAAGTACAAATACGGATAATGGACAAAGACGTAAAAAAAATTCAGGACCTTACCTATCGTTTTGCGAAAAAAGAAACAATTAAGAAAACCTATCAGGCGATGGAAGGATTCTTGCATAACCTAAACACCATGCATTCTAGAGCCGGGGCGCAAGTGCCTTTCAGTAGTATCAATTTTGGTACGGACATTACCCCCGAAGGCCGTTTGGTCGTAGAACAATTTTTGCTTTCCGTCGAAGCGGGCCTTGGTAATGGAGAAACAGCCATTTTCCCAATTAGTATTTTTAAAGTAAAAGAAGGGGTAAATTATAATGTGGATGATCCCAATTATGATTTATTTAAATTATCTTGCCGTGTTTCGGCAAAACGATTATTCCCTAATTTTGTATTTATTGATGCTCCTTATAATTTGCAGTATTATAAACCTGGGCAACCAGAAACGGAAATTGCTACGATGGGTTGTAGAACGAGGGTGTTAGGCTCTGTATTCCCTGAATCGGATGGGATTATTTTTGGCCGTGGTAATAACTCCTTCACTAGTATTAATTTACCTAGACTTGGCATTAAGCATGGTACTGTACTAGGTGAAAGAGCTACAGTAGATATGGAAGGTTTCTATACAGAGTTAGATGAACTTATTGAACTTGTCGTTCAACAAATTCTAGAACGCTATGAAATTCAAAAACGGAAAAAAGTTAAGAATTTCCCTTTCCTAATGGGACAAAGAATCTGGTTTGATTCTGATAAATTAGGTTGGGAAGATACTCTTGAGGATGTTATTAAACATGGTACCTTGACCATTGGTTTTATTGGTTTAGCAGAAACTTTGAAGGCCCTGTTAGGGGAACATCATGGTGAATCGGAAGCTGCCCAACAGGTTGGTCTTGGGATTATTGGCCATATGAGAAAACGTATTGATGAAGCAGCCCAAAGGTATCAACTGAATTTTTCGTTGATTGCTACACCGGCAGAAGGTTTATCCGGACGATTTGTGAAAATTGACAGTAAACATTATGGCGTAATTCCTGGTGTAACAGACCGAGATTATTATACAAATAGTTTTCATGTTCCGGTCTATTATACAATTCCAGCTGCTAAAAAGATTGAGATTGAGGCTCCTTATCATGCTATGACCAATGCTGGTCATATTACCTACATTGAGCTAGATGGTGATTTAGTAAAAAATCTTGATGCCTTTGAAATTGTCGTCCGCAAAATGAAGGAAAGCGGTATTGGTTATGGTTCCATCAATCATCCTGTTGATCGTGATCCTTTATGTGGTTTTACAGGTGTCATTGGTGATAATTGCCCTAAATGCGGCAGATTAGAAGGGGAAAATGGTACTAATTTTGAACGGATTCGGCGTATTACAGGGTACTTAGTAGGTACAATGGATAAATGGAATGATGGTAAGCGAGCAGAGGAAAAAGATCGCATTAAACATGGTGTCTGCTCGAAATAAGAAAAAATCCTACAATTTTTTTAAAAATTGTAGGATTTCTCTACATCATCAATCCTATTAAAAAAAGAGAGGTTTTAGAATGAAAATTCGGTTGGCTTCAACAATCGTTACAGATTCCGTAGTGGATGGACGAGGTCTAAGAACCGTTATTTGGTGCCAAGGGTGTTGTCACAACTGCTTAGGGTGCCATAATCCAGATACTCATAACGTTATGGGCGGTTTTGAAAAGGGCATTAACGAATTGGTGCAAGAGATATTAGCAGTAGACATGCAATCAGGGGTGACCTTTTCCGGGGGGGAACCTATGCTGCAAGCAAAAAGCTGTAGCCAGATTGCTCGCCAGCTGAAAGAACAAGGCATTAATGTTTGGTGTTATACAGGATTTACTTTTGAAGAACTCGTGGAGAAACCAGATTGCCTGGAATTTTTACAGTATATTGATGTCCTCATTGATGGCAAATTTGAGTTAGGGCGAAAGAGCTATGAGCTACTCTTTCGTGGTTCAGAAAATCAACGTATTATTGCTGTAAGGGAAAGCTTGCAAACTAAAGAAGTGGTACTTTATACAGTAGAATGAATAATATGCTAAAAAACCTTGTGTTTTTAGTAAGAGTATGATATTATACTAGAAGGTCAATTATTAAAGCGATAAGTTATTATGTTGGATGGCTTATATTTATAAGATAAAAAGTATATGTTTTTACAAAAGCTACCTAGTATGTCATAGTAAAGTGCATCTGTGATGATGAATGAGGTTGATTGTAGGCAAGGGGCTCTAATCCCATCTATTTATATCCTATAAAGTAGTAGTAATGTTGATTGAGTACATAGTGGTTATAATTACAAAGTTGCGTTGTATATTAATTACTGCTATACATTATAGGGTATTAGGGGGATTAAAAATGAATATTGAAGAGCGTATCTCTCAGCTTCGTAAGAAGTTGGTAGTGTTAGGTTATTATCCATTTCAAGTGAAGCATATTATGCAAACTGTTTTGGGAAATGATGATATGGATAAAGCCAATGGTGCTGATCAGCTCAGAATTGTCAATGTATTAGAAGACTATGAAAAGTTAGCTAATAATTATTTCTTTGCATATAGTAAATAAATAAAGAGCCTAATTAGGCTCTTTATTTCTGTTAATAAGAGGATAAAACCTTACAACTAAGATAGTTGAGTTACTAAAAAAGGAAGGCTGATGAAAAGATGATAAGTACAAGTAGTTTAACTTTACGGTATGGAAAACGGGCGTTATTTGAGGATGTAAATATAAAATTTACACCAGGAAATTGTTATGGCTTAATTGGAGCAAATGGTACTGGTAAATCTACATTTTTAAAAATTCTTTCTGGTGAAATTGAGCCAAGTTCTGGTGATGTTTTCATTACGCCGGGTGAACGCCTTGCTGTTTTAAAACAGGATCATTATGAATTTGATGAAATAGAAGTATTAAAGACCGTTATTATGGGGCATGCTAGACTTTATGAAATCATGCAAGCAAAAGAAGAATTGTATGCAAAAGCTGAATTTACCGATGAAGATGGCATAAAAGTCGGAGAATTAGAAGGGGAATTTGCGGAATTAAATGGCTGGGATGCTGAGACGGAAGCGGCTCGCATGCTAATGGGCCTTGGCATTGGTGAAGAGTTTCATTATAAATTAATGAAAGATTTGGGTGGCAATGAAAAGGTTCGCGTGCTACTTGCCCAAGCTCTCTTTGGCACTCCTGATATTTTGCTACTCGATGAGCCGACAAATCATTTAAACGTGGAATCTATTTCCTGGTTAGAAGAATTTTTGTATAACTTTGATAATACGGTTATTGTTGTATCCCATGACCGTCATTTTTTGAATAAAGTATGTACCCATATTGCGGATATTGATTTTAGTAATATTCAGCTATATGTCGGTAACTATGATTTTTGGCAGCAATCTAGTGAAATGGCTTTGCGCATGGCTAAAGAAGCCAATAAAAAGACAGATGAAAAAATGAAAGAACTACAAAGCTTTATCCAACGTTTTAGTGCCAATGCTTCTAAGTCCAAGCAAGCTACTTCCCGTAAAAAACAGTTGGAAAAATTAACACTAGAAGATATTAAACCATCTTCCCGTAAGTATCCTTATATTGCCTTTAAACCAGATCGTGAAGCAGGGGATCAACTGCTTACCGTTGAAAATATTAGTAAAACCATCGATGGTGAGCTGGTACTTAATAATGTTAGTTTTGTGGTAACAAAAGCTGATAAAATTGCTTTTGTAGGTGCAAATAGTATTGCGAAAACTACCCTATTTAAAATTTTAATGGGTGAAATGGAAGCCGATAGCGGTGAATTCAAATGGGGTATTACTACTAGCCAAGCGTATTTCCCTAAAGATAACGCCGAATATTTTGATAGCAATTTAAATCTTGTAGATTGGCTCAGACAATTTTCTCGTGACCCAGATGAAACCTTTGTACGAGGATTTTTAGGCCGGATGCTATTTTCTGGTGAAGAAAGTCAAAAGGAAGCCAATGTATTGTCCGGTGGGGAAAAAGTCCGTTGTATGCTTTCTAAAATGATGCTTAGTGGCGCGAATGTACTTTTGTTTGATGAGCCAACAAACCATTTGGATTTGGAATCTATTACTTCTCTTAATAATGGTTTAATTAATTTTGAAGGTACCATGTTATTTGTTGCTCATGACCATGAGTTTGTACAAACCATTGCTAACCGTATTATTGAAATTACGGAAGAGGGCATTATTGATAAGCGTATGACTTATGATGAATATTTAGAAAGTAAAAAATAAATGAAACACTAAAAGAGGCAGTCATTTTGACTGTCTCTTTTCTTATGTGCGCCCAGCATGGGCGCTTACTCGTCGGTGCAAGTCCGATACGG